>CALGSR010000411.1 GCA_937902115.1 uncultured Bacillus sp.
CGACAGGTGTTGTGCAGACTCTTATAAGTAAGGAATGGGATATTACGCTTGAGGAAATCTTTGCGCAGACAGTCAGTGAGCTGAAAGCAGATGGCATTGGAATGGAAAAATTGGCGGAAGTACCGGCTGAGTTGGCTGCATTCTTCAAGCTTCGTCTAAAGCATATCCTGCAGGAAGAACAGATTCGTTATGATTTGATTGAAGCAGTGCTCGGAAATGATATAGGGAATGTTTCAACGCTCATTGCAAAAGGAAAGGTACTTGAAGCGAAGAGAACAAGTACTGATTTTAAAGAAAATATCGAAGCGTTAAGCAGAGTCTTAAATATTTCCAGCAAGGCAGAGCAGGCTGGTGAAATTGAAGCGGCCTTATTTGAAAACGATTCTGAAAAGCATCTCTATGAGCAATATCTCTCTGTGAGTGCAAAACTGCATAAGCATCTATCGGAAGAAGAATACTATGAAATGCTTGTTTCGCTAAAATCTGCTATTAACGAATACTTTGATCATACAATGGTGATGGCGGATGATGCAGCGATTAAACAAAATCGTTTAAATCAAATGGCTGCATTAGCACAATTGATTAAGAAGTTTGCTAATGTAAATGAAATTATTGTGAAGTAGCATAATGCTTGAAATATTGAAGGTGTATCGTTAAGATGAAAAAGAGCCTGCTTTTCAGGCTCTCTTTTGTCTGAGTTCAAATCACTCATGCCGGATTCCATGGGTTCTAAAAGGGGTATTCATGGGAGTAAAAAGTTGTCAAAAATGAGAGGCTCTTTTCATTTATGAAACAAATAGTATATAATAATTACATAATAGTATAACATTATTATATGTTATCAGGCATGTTAGGTGGTGTTGACAATCCAACTGAATAAACGACAAGAACAGATATTGGAAATTGTGAAAGAAAATGGTCCAATAACGGGTGAACATATTGCTGATCGGTTGAGTTTGACGAGAGCGACTCTACGACCCGATCTGGCTATTTTAACAATGGCTGGTTTTTTAGATGCGAGACCGAGGGTAGGTTATTTTTATACTGGAAAAAATGGTGTACAGCTGCTGACAGAAAATCTGGAGAAACTCGTGGTGAAAGATTATCAATCAATCCCAGTGGTTGTGAGTGAGAATATTTCTGTTTATGATGCAATTGTAACTATGTTTTTAGAAGATGTGGGTACTCTATTTGTAGTGGATCAATCTTCACTACTTGTTGGTGTCGTATCGCGTAAGGATTTATTGCGGGCGAGCATTGGCAAGCAAGAACTAAATGCTTTGCCAGTAAATATCATTATGACAAGAATGCCGAATATCGCCATGTGCACCCGTGATGATTTGCTCATTGATGTAGCAAAAAAATTAATTGAACGGCAAATCGATGCGATGCCAGTTGTGAAGGAAACAGATGCAGGTTTCGAGGTTATCGGCAGAGTAACAAAGACAAATATTGCCAAGGCGTTGGTAGCACTTGCTGAGGAAACATGACGCAATTTCTGAATTAAATAGATAAAGGGGGATGTTATGTGGATGAACAAATGCCTGTCATCTATGTTGTATCCGACTCAGTTGGAGAAACAGCTGAACTCGTCACAAAAGCGGCGATAAGCCAATTTTACGGCGATGTGGTGAAAGTAAAAAGATTTCCATTTGTAGAGGATATTTCCAATGTAGATGAAGCGATTTCTCTTGCGAAGCAGGATAAGGGAATGATCGTTTATACTCTCGTAAAGCCAGAAATTCGTGAGTATATGAAAGAGGCTTCGGCAAGAGAAGGAATTATGGCATCTGATATTCTTGGTCCACTTATGGAGCAAATTGAAAAATTATGCGGCGAAAAACCGTTAAATGAGCCTGGCATCATGCATAAATTGGATGAGGATTATTTTAGCAAGGTTGAAGCCGTTGAATTTGCCGTAAAGTATGATGATGGCCGTGACCCAAGAGGAATATTGAAAGCAGATCTAGTGTTGATTGGAGTTTCAAGAACATCTAAAACTCCGCTTTCCCAATATTTAGCCCATAAAAGGTTGAAGGTGGCAAATGTTCCGATTGTTCCTGAGGTCGATCCCCCGGAAGAACTGTTAAAGATTTCACCGGATAAATGTTTTGGTTTGAAAATCAGCCCGAATAAATTAAATGATATTAGGCGGGAACGATTAAAAACTTTAGGACTTAGTGATTCTGCAACTTATGCGAAAATGGAACGGATTTATGAGGAACTCGAGTTTTTTGAAAAAGTGACTCAGAGGATCGGTTGTCCTGTGATCGATGTTACAAATAAAGCGGTTGAAGAAACTGCGAATATCATTTTTGATAAGTATCAAAAAAATATCGAAATAAAATAGCACATCTTTACAATGTGCTATTTTATGTGTGCATTAATATACATATAAATCCTATACGTTTTTTGCAAAAATATATAACCTTACCTAATTTTCCGTGAAAAAACTAATGCAAATATCCGATTTATATACTATAATAAAAAATTGTGATAAAAATGTATCAGAATAGGTTTAGACTTTCCATTCGGGGAATAAACTATTTATTGTGAGAAGTCAAGGCAGCATCTGAAAAAAAATTCGACAATTCCTCATAAGAAAAGTTACTTCGTGAAAGAAGGAAAATGCGGAGTGATGTAGAATTATTAGTACAATAGGGAATTCAGTCATTTTTTGTTGATGCTGATTCTTGTCCTCTTTGTGAGGAAAATGTCGAAAATTTTAATGAAATTTGAAGGATTTTAGTCTTTTTTAGCGAATACCTCATAAAGGAAATGGGGGTGTTCCTTTGTTAAAACGGATTTCCGAGGACAAGATAGAGGAAATTCGTCAGGCTTCGGATGTTGTTGATGTCATAAGCGATTATGTACAGCTGAAAAAGCAGGGACGCAATTACTTTGGCTTATGTCCGTTTCATGGCGAAAGCACACCATCTTTTTCTGTTTCTGCAGATAAACAAATATACCATTGCTTTGGCTGCGGTGCAGGCGGAAATGTCTTCTCTTTCTTAATGGAAATAGAAGGTTATTCTTTTCAGGAAGCGGCCGTAAAGCTTGCAGATAAAGTTCATATTGATCTCGGTTTAGAACTGACAACGTCAGGGCATAATCAGCAATCACGATCTCCAGAGCTGCAGCAGATGTTTGACGCGCATAATCTGTTAAGTAAATTTTATCATCATTTGTTAGTAAACACAAAAGAGGGTCAGCATGCATTAGAGTATTTGCTAAAAAGAGGATTTACACTTAAGTCTATTGAAAAATTTCAAATCGGCTATGCCTTGGACTCCTGGGATTTTGTTTATAAGTATTTGTCGAAGAAAGATTTTCAGCCTTCCATCATGGAGCAGGCAGGTCTTATTATTCAGCGGGAACAGGATGAAAGTTATTTTGACCGTTTTCGTGATCGGATTATGTTTCCGATCATGGACCAAAATGGCAATACGATTGCATTTTCAGGAAGAGCCTTAGGGGCCGGCGAGCCCAAATATTTAAATAGTCCTGAAACACCAATCTTTAATAAAAGTAAAATTTTATACAATTACCATCATGCAAGACCTGTTATTCGAAAACTGCAGCAAGCTGTTTTGTTTGAGGGATTTGCCGATGTCATTGCGGCTGATCGTTCAGGAGTTGAAAATGGCATTGCTACGATGGGAACATCCTTAACTGAAGAACATGTTTTGCTTTTAAAGAAAAATGTTCAATCGATTATCATTTGTTATGATTCAGATTCAGCCGGTATTGAGGCTGCATTTAGAGCAAGCAATATGCTGAATGAATCACGGTGTCAGGTGAAGGTAGCTATGATGCCAGATGGTATGGACCCTGATGAATATGTGAAAGAGTATGGTGAGGAAAAATTCCTTACGGATATTATTCAAGGAAGCCATACTTTGATAAGTTTCAAAATGCTTTACTATCGTAAAGGGAAAAACATGCATAATGAAGGAGATCGATTACGATATATCGAACAGATATTGAGGGAAATCAGTCGCCTTGAGAAGGCTGTTGAAAAAGATTATTACTTGAGACAGCTGGCAGATGAGTTCAAACTTTCACTGGAGGCATTGAAGGAACAAGAAAAACAATATTCAAGGGTTCAAAAACAGAGACAACAGCCCGAGAGGCCGCTCATCATCCCGAAACAGGCCGTCCGGGTGAAACCAGCTTATCAGAATGCGGAAAGGCTTCTGATTGCACACATGATTCGTGACATGGATTTAACCTATAAAGTACAGGAGCTTATGAGAGGTCATTCATTTAATATTGATGAATACCAAGCAATCATAACTTATTTATATGGTTTTTATGAAAGTGGGCACGATCCGGATGTCAGTGCATTTTTAAGTTATGTTGATGATCAAAAGCTGAGGAGGATTTTGGTTGAGATTGGAATGCTCTCTATCGAAGAAGAAATATCTGAACAGGAATTATTCGATTATATAAATCAGGTGTTGAAACATCAAAAGATGTTAAAGATAAAAGAAAAAGAAACGGAACTAAAGGATGCTGAACGCCAGCGAGATTTCAACCGTGCTAAGGCACTTTTAGGAGAAATAATCCAATTGCGTAAAACTTTATAAATGGTTTTCTTTGATTTTCGGAAGGAGGGGGACAAATGGCTGAAAAATCGGCTCATTCAAAAGAGGTTGAATCAGAATTGACCCTGGAACAAGTAAAAGAACAATTAACCCAGCTGGGAAAGAAAACAGGTGTCCTAGCCTATGATGATATTGCAGAAAAATTAGCATCATTTGAGCTCGATTCCCACCAAATGGATGAATTTTATGAATTTCTTGGTGATAATGGAGTCGAACTTGTAGGGGAGCACGAGGAGTCTGAACCCAATGCTAAGAAATTAGCTAAAAACGAAGAAGAATTTGATCTAAATGATTTAAGCGTCCCTCCAGGGGTTAAAATTAATGATCCGGTACGGATGTATTTAAAAGAAATCGGTCGTGTTAACTTGTTAAGTGCCGAAGAAGAGATCGAACTAGCGCATCGTATTGAACAAGGCGATGAAGAGGCAAAAAAGCGTCTCGCTGAAGCGAATCTTCGTTTAGTTGTCAGTATTGCAAAACGCTATGTCGGCCGCGGAATGCTGTTCCTTGATTTGATCCAAGAGGGGAATATGGGATTAATCAAGGCTGTTGAAAAGTTTGATTATCAAAAAGGATTTAAATTCAGTACGTATGCTACATGGTGGATCCGCCAAGCGATTACCCGTGCGATTGCCGATCAGGCGAGAACGATTCGTATTCCTGTTCATATGGTTGAAACGATTAATAAATTAATCCGTGTCCAGCGTCAACTCCTGCAAGATTTAGGACGTGAGCCAACTCCTGAAGAAATTGGTGAAGATATGGATTTATCACCAGAAAAGGTTCGGGAAATTTTAAAAATTGCTCAAGAGCCTGTATCCCTTGAAACACCAATTGGTGAGGAAGATGATTCCCATCTGGGTGATTTCATTGAAGATCAGGATGCGACATCACCGTCTGAGCACGCAGCTTACGAATTGTTAAAAGAGCAGCTTGAGGATGTGCTGGATACTTTGACAGATCGTGAAGAAAATGTTTTACGTTTACGCTTTGGACTTGATGACGGGCGGACACGAACACTTGAAGAAGTAGGCAAGGTATTCGGTGTAACACGTGAACGTATTCGTCAAATCGAAGCCAAAGCATTAAGAAAACTGAGACATCCAAGCAGAAGCAAAAGGCTGAAAGACTTTTTAGAATAGTATTGCGAAAAAATAGTTTACTTCTTATGATAGAAGTGAGCTATTTTTTATGCCCTTTTTAGGAAGTGAAACATTTATGGACGAAACTCGGAAACAAATTATTATTAACGAAATTCATTATTGGAAGGAGCATCATTTACTTCCGCAACAATATTGTGATTTTTTATTAGCCCTTTACACGCAAGGGAATGGAAGCGAGAATCCAAGGAATAAGCGGAGTAAAAATAAAAAGCAGTTACTGTGGTTACTTCTTATTCCTATTCTCATATTTTTAATCTATTTTACTGAATTATCTCTCATTTTGCAAATAAGCTTTTCCATTATTTTTCTCTTTCTTGGTACTTATTTAACAATTCTATTTATAAAAAAGGGGTTTTTATACCAAATTCCGCTTATTTTTTCTGCTCTATTTTTCTTATTTGTGTCGGTAGAAATAGTCCAAAAGATATATTCTAGTCATGTTTTTAGCCTTTTTGGCGTCCTTCTCCTTAACTGTCTGATTTGGCTCGTTAGCGGGATAAAATTTAGATTAATCTATTTTACCATTTCAGGAATACTCGGAATTCTCTTGCTTTTGCTCTTTTTTCTAAGTTCTTGAATATGTTTTTTGTCATTTCTGCAAACTAAATGTGACAAAGTTTACTTAGGGGCTTTTCCTGCAAGCATTTTTCAAGTAAAATAGAAGTTGTTTAAATACGTTTATTTATTCAAAATGTTGCTACATAAGGGAGGGGAATGTATGAAACGCAATCCGATTATGCCATTTGTGGTCATTATGGTGGTTGGGGTTTTAGCCATGTTTCTTTTTTCATTCAAAGGTATTGGTGATTCAAAACAGTTAGCTGCGGATCTCGCAAACGGAGGCAAGGAAGAACAAACTGAACAAGTTGCTGCTTCTGATCCTGAAGGGATTTATCAACAAAACTGTATTGCCTGTCATGGTGACTCCTATCAAGGCGGAGTTGGTCCTGCACTAACAGGTGTTGCAGACAGATTATCGAATGAAGAAGTGGAAGATATTCTTATTAATGGTAAAAACTCCATGCCTCCAGGGCTAGTACCTGCTGATAAAACAGGTGAAGTGACTGAATGGTTAATGGGTCTATAATTTAGAACCATCATTTTAGAAAACGTATTCACAAGTATTTATTAGAGAAAGTCCTTTGCATATGCAAAGGACTTTTCTTATACTTAAAGAAAATGTAAGGTTATTATTGAGAGGGTTAAGTGGTGAAGAAATGAATAGTGAAAAATTATCGATGCGGCTTGAGTCAGTTGCTAAATACATACCGAAGGGGTCACGGATTGCCGATATCGGCTCGGATCATGCCTACCTGCCCTGCTATGTTGTGCAAAAAGGAATGAGTTCATTTGCAATTGCCGGGGAGGTAGCAGAAGGTCCTTATCAATCAGCAAGAAGTCAGGTGGAGTCTCTTGGCTTAACGGAAAGTATTTCAGTCCGTAAAGGGGATGGCTTAGAGGTTTTGGAGCCGGGTGAAGTGGATTGTATCACGATTGCCGGGATGGGCGGTGCGCTTATCGCGAGTATATTAGAAGCTGGGAAGGAAAAGCTTGCCAATGTGCGGCGGCTCGTTCTGCAGCCAAATATAGGTGCCAAATCGATTCGTACTTGGCTTTTGGAAAATGGCTGGGGATTAATCGCAGAAGAAATTATTGAAGAAGACGGGAAAATATATGAGGTGTTAATAGCGGAACAAGGCGGGGCTAAAACATCCTATGAACATGAATGGGATAAAGGCTTATTATTCGGTCCTTTTTTACTTAAGGAAAAAAATACAGCCTTTCGCAAAAAATGGCATGCTGAAAAAGAAAATTGGCAGAAAATCGTCCGGCAGCTGGAGCAAGCATCGAAGACGTTAGAGAATCAAGAGAAAAAAGAAGAACTATTAAGAAAAATTCAGCTTGCAGAGGAGGTCCTTTAATCTTGAAAAAAATAAATGGACATGAAATCATCCAATTATTTGAACAGTTTTCTCCGAAACAATATGCGATGGAAGGCGATAAAATTGGTCTGCAGATCGGTCGTCTTAACAAACCGGTGCAGCGGGTGATGATTGCCTTGGATGTATTGGAAAATGTCGTGGATGAGGCAATTGAGAAAGAAGTAGACCTGATTATTGCTCATCACCCGCTTATTTTCCGACCATTACAAACGATTACCACGGATAAGCTTCCGGGAAGAATGATTGAAAAGCTGCTCAAACATGATATTGCCGTCTATGCAGCTCATACCAATCTCGATATTGCGCCGGAAGGACTAAATGATTGGCTCGCTGCAGCACTGGGGTTGGAAGATACAAAGGTACTTGTGCCGACATTTGAGACCAGGCTGAAGAAACTGGTGGTGTTTGTGCCGGAAGAGCAGGCCAAAGAGGTCAAAGAAGCCTTAGGAGACGCCGGAGCAGGTGCAATAGGCAATTACAGCCATTGTTTATTTAGCGGCCGGGGAACAGGGCAATTCAAGCCTGGTGAGGGGACTAATCCGTTTATCGGTCAGCAAGGAAAAATAGAACAAGTAAGCGAAGAGAGAATCGAGACGATTTACCCTGAACATCTCGAGAGGAAAATTCTCCAGGCGCTGTTCAAAGCACATCCATATGAGGAAGTTGCCTATGATATTTATCCATTGCAGAATAAAGGAGAGACCCTTGGATTAGGCAGAATCGGAGAAATACAGGAAACGACATTGAAAGAATTTTCTGAGTTCGTGAAAAAGGCTTTAGAGGTTCCGTCCGTCCGTGTCGTTGGTGATTTATCGTCAAAGGTAAAAAAAGTGGCCGTTCTTGGCGGTGATGGGAATAAATATATCTCTGCTGCGAAATTTAACGGTGCAGATGTCTATATTACAGGAGATATGTATTATCATACCGCACACGATGCGATGATGATGGGACTGAATGTCATTGACCCCGGTCATAATGTGGAGAAAATTATGAAACAGGGCGTAACGCAATATTTAACAAGAAAATGTTCTGAAAAAGGCTTCGCTGTTGCAATTTTTCCATCGCAGGAAAAAACAGAGCCATTTCAATTTATTTAAGAGATACAGAAAAATAAAGGCTGTCCCGCAAGTTGCATCTGGGGACAGCCTTATCTATTAATTGCTATTCTTGACTCTAGGCAGAATTTTACTTAGAGGAACATTCTTTTCTTTTACCCAAGTGCTCTTGTTCTCCGGATCAAACTGTTCGAGGAATGTAATAACCTCTTTTGTGATTGGAGTCGGGGTGGAAGCGCCTGATGTGACACCGACTGTTTTAGCGTTCATAATCCATTTTAGATTAAGTTCGGAAATATCTGCGATCCGATAGGCAGTCGTACCGGCAATATCTTCGGAAACTTGGGCAAGACGATTCGAGTTATTGCTGCGCGGATCACCGACAACAATTAACACATCTGCCTCGCCAGCCTGTGCAGCAACTGCTTCCTGTCTTTGCTGTGTCGCAAGGCAGATCTCCTTATAAAATTCAGCGTGCGGATATTTTTCTTTGATTTTTTCCATGATATGAGCTACGTCCCATTGACTCATTGTCGTTTGATTGGTGACAATAATTTTATCAGATTGGATCGTTAACGCCTCTACATTTTCCAAATTGGAAACGAGATGAACGATATGCGGGGCAACACCAACTGCACCCTCTGGCTCTGGATGGCCTTTTTTACCGATATAGATGACGGTATAACCATCACGCTCTTTCTCGCGAATCAAATCATGTGTTTTCGTTACATCCGGGCATGTTGCGTCAATTGTAACCAGCCCTTTTTGCTTAGCCATCTCACGTATTTCCGGTGAAATACCATGCGCTGTAAAAATCACGGTACCGCTCTCTACCTGTTCGAGAATTTCCTTGCGGTTATTTCCGTCTAGTGTAATAATGCCTTCCTCGGCAAAGGCATCTGTCACATGTTTATTATGAACAATCATGCCTAAAATATAGATCGGCCTTGGAAGTGTCTTATCTAAAGCCGCATTGCGGGCAACGACCATGGCATCGACAACCCCGTAGCAATAACCGCGCGGTGATATTTTAATGACTCTCATTGGCTTATCCTCTCACTTTATCTATAGAATCTATTACTCCATTATATAGGACTATTATTCATTATACAAAGCCAATATGCACCTGCAGGCGGGTTTGGAGTGGAGCGGCCATTTACACTGAGATATTTTTCAAATATACATTTTCGGAACAGAGTGACCGGAGAAATCCCGTTTTGCGGATTTTACCGTTCCGGCCTCTGTATCCGCTGTATTATCTTCCATTTGCGCTGTGGAAGCGGAGTTGTCTGGGTGCTGTTCTTTTTCAGTGGTCGGTTCATTTTCTGCCGCTTCTGTATCAGGGACATTTTTCAGGCCTTTATATAGCCGCCACATAGCGGGAAGGTTTTTTACAATGGGACCGTATTGCTGTACTTGCTGAACTAACGGTCCCATTTGTTGAGCTGTATTCAATACTTTTTGTGTATTGGTTAAAAAGCCATTTATCGAGGCCGGATTTGTTAATGTTTGCAGGATGGAGCCACCACCACGGGTGGCATTTTGCATACCCATTCTGTTAAATGGCAGCGCACTGCGGGATGCCCCACTTCCTTTCCCGCCTTTTTGCAAAAGTTTAGCGAGTAATCCACCACCTTGTTTTCGCTGCATCGGCGCTTGCCTCCCATAAGCTGTATGATACATAGGGGGTGCTGTATATGCTCGCATCTGTCTATAATATCCAGGGTGCATCGAATGATGGTATGGATTTGTGGACATTGGTCTGTATGAGGGGTGTCTTGGCAGCATGTTTCTTTCCTCCCTTTCTATTTATTTCTTTATTTATTATTCGCTTTAAAGTTGGCATTCTTTTCTATATAGAATATGCTCATAACCTAAATTGGTTGCGGAAGAGGATGGAATTCGGCAAAATGGGTGGATTTTGGTGGAGATTGTTCATTTTTTTGCTTATAATAAAAAGGGTATGCATAGGCTGTATTGACAATTATTTGACTATAATGCTATTGTAAAGGCTTGATAAAGAAGGAGCTAAAAATGAATGAACGTAGCAAAGTTTGCAGGTTTTAATCTAAAACCATTTATAATAGAAGCGGTGAAAGACTTAGGCTTTTATGAACCAACTGAAATACAGGATCGCATGATTCCACTTGCATTAAAAGGGGAGAGTGTGATTGGCCAGTCGCAGACAGGTACAGGAAAAACCCATTCCTATCTGCTTCCATCTCTGAATAATATTGATCCAAGCCGTCAAGAGGTACAAGTCATTATTACCGCACCGACAAGGGAGCTTGCTTCACAAATCTATCATGAAGTACTGAAGATTGCAGGTCGGGCAGAGGAAGGGAAAGAAATTACTGCTCGTTTATATATTGGCGGGACAGATAAACAGAAATCAATTGAAAAGTTAAAAAATCAACCGCAAATTGTTGTAGGGACGCCATACCGTATCCATGACCTTGTGAAAGAACAGGCTTTACATGTTCACACAGCAGGAACGTTGATTGTCGATGAGGCTGATTTGATGTTGGATATGGGATTTCTTGAGGATGTTGATCAGATTGCAGCGAGACTTCCGAAGAATTTGCAAATGTTGGTATTTTCCGCAACGATCCCTGAAAAATTAAAGCCTTTCTTAAAAAAATATATGGAAAATCCGAAATATATTCAAATCGCTCCAAAGCAGGCGACGGCAGCGAATATCGAGCATTATTTGCTTCCATCAAGGCATCGCAATAAAATCGAATTAGTTCACCAAGCATTGCTCCATTTTAACCCGTTCTTGGCCATTGTGTTCACCAATACAAAGAAAATGGCCGATGAGGTTGCAGATGGTTTGATGGCTAAAGGGCTCAAGGTTGGAAGAATCCATGGGGATTTGCCACCTCGTGAACGTAAGAAAATGATGAAACAAATTCTTGATTTAGACTATCAATATATTGTCGCTACCGACCTTGCCTCGCGTGGAATTGATATTCAAGGCATCAGTCATGTGATTAATTATGAACTTCCAACTGATTTGGATTTTTATATTCACCGCGTAGGTAGGACAGCGCGTGCCGGTACATCAGGGATTGCTCTCACTATTTACGGTGACAGCGACGAAGATGCTTTAATTCGTCTTGAAAAAATGGGCATTGAATTCAAAAATGTGGATTTCCAAAATGAGGCTTGGGTCGAGCTTAAGGATCGAAACAGAAGAAAAAAACGTCAGCGTCAAGCGAATGAAATTGATTTAAAAGCTAAATCTTTATTCCAAAAACCCAAAAAGGTAAAACCGGGTTATAAAAAGAAATTGCAACAGCAAACAGAAGAGTTTAAAAAACGGGAAAAAAGAATACAAAGGAAAAAGTAACGATAGGGAAAGGGGATGTCTATGCTTAAAATCGGTTCACATGTATCTATGAGCGGAAAAAAAATGCTGCTTGCTGCGAGTGAAGAGGCTGTATCTTATGGAGCGAATACATTTATGATTTACACAGGCGCTCCGCAAAATACAAGAAGAAAAAAAATCGAAGATTTAAATTTAGAAGCTGGCCGAAAACATATGGAGGAAAATGGAATTGATGACATTATCGTCCATGCTCCATACATTATTAATATCGGAAATGCCGTAAATCCAGCGACATTTGAACTAGGGGTAAACTTTTTACGAACCGAAATCGATCGCACAGAAGCGATTGGAGCGCGCCAGATTGTCCTGCACCCAGGGGCACATGTAAAAGAAGGCGAAGAAGTCGGGATTAAAAAAATTATTGAAGGCTTGAATGAAGTACTGACAGGAGAGGAAAATCTGCAAATTGCCCTTGAAACAATGGCAGGAAAAGGGTCGGAGTGCGGAAAGACTTTTGAAGAACTGGCGATGATCATCGATGGAGTGATTCATAATGATAAGCTCTCTGTTTGTTTTGATACCTGTCACACCCATGATGCCGGATATAATATTATCGGGGACTTTGATGGCGTGCTGAATGAATTTGATCACATCATCGGGCTTGACCGGATAAAGGTGCTGCATATTAATGACAGTAAAAATGTCCAAGGGGCGAGAAAAGACCGTCACGAAAATATCGGCTTCGGCCATATTGGCTTTAAGGCGTTGAATTATATCGTTCATCATCCTCAGTTAATGGCTGTACCAAAAATCCTTGAAACTCCATACGTCGGTGAGGATAAGGACAATAAGAAGCCGCCATATCTACATGAAATTGCTATGCTGCGTAATCAAACCTTTAATGAAAATCTGCTTGCCGAAATAATGGAAGGCTGAAATTGAAACGGTCTTTTAAGACATCGTCAAAGGAATTACATTCCGTTCGAGTGTCTTAAAAGACCATTGCTTTATAATAAAAGTATAAGGTTTCTGAATTCTGTCTAGCTCCAGCGCCTAGCGACTAGTGTACTTCACACTTCCTCCGCAACGATTGCGTCAACACGAAAAAGCACGTTCGCGATCTTCGTGTTTCCTTTATCTCAGTCCGGAGTGATCCAGTCCATACTCTGCTTTCGCAAGTCGCTTCCGCTTTTCTATTCTATTTTGTAAAAGATAGAAATAACTGGTTGACTTGTTTTGCTGTTTCCACACCGGCTGTTTTGGCGATTTCCTTAATTAATAATTTCCGTTCCCCATCATCGAAGATATTCACTTGTTTCCCTCTTAAATAACTGGCAATTTGTGCGGCCGCTTCTTTAGAAATTGAAATTTGAAACTGGTTGGCATATTTCAATAATTCCTCGGCAGTCATCGTGCTGACCTTATGATTGATAATACTCTCAAATATTTTCATGCTACCCACCTCCCTATACGATATGAAGATAATCAGGAAAAGTGACGTCTAACTCAGAAAAGGTTTGACCTTTACTTTTTTTCATTATTGTTGTATACTACTAAATCGGATTGATTACGAAAATTAAAGGTGATAAAAATATGGATAATGAACCACTATCAATAGAGATAAAAGACCTTTCGTACCGCTATGAGCGCGAATATGTCCTCGAAAACATTAATCTTCAGATTGAAAAGGGAAGCTTTCTCGGAATTGTCGGACCAAACGGGTCAGGTAAATCAACATTATTAAAACTTATTCTTGGACTGTTAAGGAACCAAGAGGGGGAAATTAGAATTTTTGGTGAGAAGATTAACCGTTTCAAGGATTGGGAGAAGATTGGCTATGTTTCGCAAAAAGCAAATTCCTTTAATACAGGGTTTCCTGCGACTGTGTATGAGGTGGTAAAGAGCGGTTTAACAAAAAGGATCGGGCTATTTCATTATATGAAAAAAGAAGATCAGGCCAAAGTACATATGGCCATTGAATCGGTCGGCATGCTTTCATTTTTAAAAAGAAATATTGGGGAGCTTTCCGGAGGGCAGCAACAGCGAGTGTTCATCGCGCGAGCGCTTGTCAGTGATCCAAAGCTTTTGATTCTCGATGAACCGACGGTAGGAGTCGATGCTGAAAATGTCCATTCTTTTTATGAAATGCTCGGGGATTTAAATAAAAGATTAGGAATTACTTTAGTTTTAGTCACACACGATATCGGAACCATTACGGATAAAGTAACACATGTAGTTTGTTTAAATAAACGTCTTTATTTTCACGGGAATACGAAAGAATTTGAGGAATTGAATAATGACGGGATGTCCTCATTTTATGGTTATGATCTCCAAATGTTGACACATGATCATGCCCATGCAGACCATCATCATGTTTCCATGTCTGGAGGAGATAAAAAATGATCGCAGATATCCTGCAATATGAATTTTTACAAAATGCATTCATTACCGGTTTAATCATCGGAATTATCGGCCCGCTTCTTGGGGTATTTATTGTTGTCCGCAGATTATCTTTAATTGCCGATGCTCTCAGTCACGTCACTCTGGCGGGGATAGCGGCCAGTCTTCTAATAGAGAAAAAGTTTCTTCCTGCAGGATCATTAAATCCGCTTTATATGGGAATGGCATTTTCTGTTGTCGGCTCACTGTTTATCGAAAAACTGCGAACGGTATACAAGCACTATCAGGAATTAGCGATTCCGATTATTCTTTCCAGCGGGATCGGACTAAGCGTTATTTTTATATCTCTTGCTGACGGCTTTAACACCGATTTATTTAGTTATTTATTTGGCAGTGTCTCGGCTGTAAGTAGAACTGATCTATGGATGGTCGTAATTATTAGTGTTTTCGTTATCGCCATTATTATTCTTCTTTATAAAGAGCTGTTTCTTATTTCGTTTGATGAAGAACATGCCAAAGCCTCGGGATTGCCTGTTAAAATCTTGCATTTAATTTTTATTATTATGGTTGCCTTGGTCATCGCAGCATCGATGAGAATTGTTGGGATCCTGCTTGTGTCCTCTCTTATGACACTTCCGGTTGCTGCAGCGATTCGAGTAGCAAATGGTTTCAAGCAAACCATCCTTTATTCCATCCTTTTTGGTGAAACAGCTGTTATCGGGGGCTTATCTTCTGCCTATTACCTTGATTTGGCGCCGGGAGGAACCATTGTCATGATTTCGGTACTAATTTTAATTTTGTCGATCTTATTTAAAAAAGGAATGCACAAAAAAGCAATAAAACGGGGTGGGGAAGCATGAATGTAGCTCAAGCGATTATTTTGTTAAAGGACAAGGGTTTTAAACATACAGATAAACGTGAGGATATGCTCCAGCTTTTTGCTGATCATAATAAATATTTGACGGCCAAGGATGTTTTAGAACATTTGAAGGATCAATATCCGGGTTTGAGTTTTGATACAATCTATCGTAATTTATCTTTATTTGCCGAGTTGGGGATCGTAGAAATGACAGAGTTATCAGGAGAAAAGCATTTCCGCTTAACTTGTTCCCATGATCAGCACCATCATCATTTTATTTGCCTTGGCTGTGGAAAATCAAAGGAAATCGAGACATGTCCGATGGAAGATCTGACCGATTCTTTAAAAGGGTATGATATCTCCGGTCATAAATTTGAAATTTACGGTCATTGTCCTGAATGTTCAGGGATGCAACAGACACAATAAGTGAAAGTGCAAAAGCTCTGCAGATCATCCCTGCAGAGCTTTTGCTGTACCAAACCATTGGTCGATCCAGGTTGCGGCTTCTTCCCAATTATAAACACGGATAACACCTTTTGGAATGGGTTCGCGATTATATGGTGTATCGAAAAGAAGAACTGGTATATCGCATTCTTCATGGATCATGACCGCATTATCATGTTTATCTTCAAAAAATACATCGACATGATGCTGTTTTGCGGCTTCAATTTTATGATGAGATCCGAGTAAATCAATATAGTCAAATCCTATTTTCTGCTTCAAGAACCATTCTTCTGTTACATCGAGTAAATGGGGACCTCGTGCACTGATAAAATATAATTCATATTTATTTTTCCATGCGTGTAAGACGTCTTTTGCTCCTTCGGCAATGGGGGATTCTGCATAAATAATATGCTCGTTCTGGAAGTACCACTCTGCAAATTCTTCCTTCGTAATATCAACCAGTGGATCTAATTCATACTGTTTCACATCATCTAATGTAATTTGTAAATCAAAAGCTTTATTGATATGAGGTAGAATCGCAGAAGGACATGTCACCGTACCGTCAATATCAATTCCAAATCGTGTTTTCATTTTATTCACCTACGTATTTTTAGTTCTGTTATTATAATTTTATCCAAATAAGCAATAGTCTGCAATGAATATACATGTGGTGCCGAAAGTTGCTGGGAAATGACAAAGGTTTCTTCCCTTGAAAGCAAAATATTGCCATGTTAAAAAAACTGAAATTAAGCACAAACTAAGTTTGCTTAATCAGAATGGAGGATTCGCTTTTTACTGAGGCAGCTTTCAAACTGGTTGGCCGTCCTAATGTTTAATCGGGCGATGCATGCATAAAGAAAGCGAGGGATCAAGATGGCAGATCTGGAAAAAGAAAATCAGGATCTACAAAAAGAGAGCCGATCGTTTGAAGAAGATTATTTTGGAACGGGCGGTTATCAAGAAGAAACCTCAGCTGAACTTGCTGAACCGTTTACATTACGAAGCAGGGATATTCAGGATAATGAAACAGAAGCGGGAAGCGGTACAGGCATCGGTCTTGCAGCGCTTGCTTTATCCATTATTTCATTGTTTGTCTTCCCGGTATTGTGTGGGATAGCAGGCATTATTCTCGGCTTTGTAGCCAGAAGACGTGGCGCATCATCCGGTACTTGGGCGATTACAATAGGGGCTATTTCCTTAGTTCTAGGTTTATTTATTCTCCCGTTCTTTTAATAGATAAAAGGGAAAATGAATATAAGCCAGTAGGAAAGAAAAGCGTAAGGCATACAGCCTTACGCTTTTCTAAATGAAACAGCAAATTGGGGACCCTCTAACGCATTAATAGCGTTTAAACCTGTTTTTGTTCTGCCTTCTGTTTGGCAAAGTATTCTGCAGCACAGATGTCGATTTCCTTTTTTAACTCTTCGACCATAACGGCTTCTGGGACTTTGCGGACGATTTCTCCTTTACGGAATAACAGACCTTCACCTCTCGCTCCGGCAATACCGATATCTGCTTCTCGTGCTTCTCCCGGTCCATTAACCGCACAGCCAAGAACAGCGACTTTGATGGGTGCTTTAATTTTTTGGATATATTCTTCTACTTCATTCGCAATGCTGATTAAATCAATTTCAATTCTGCCGCATGTCGGACATGAAATCAGGGTTGCAGCATTAGAAGATAAACCGAAAACTTTTAAAAGCTCGCGCGCAACCTTAATTTCTTCAACTGGATCGGCGCTTAATGAGATGCGCAGCGTATTGCCGATGCCTTTGCTCAAAATGGCGCCAAGACCTGCAGCACTTTTGATTGTGCCGGCAAATAAAGTACCGGACTCAGTGATACCTAAATGAAGCGGATAATCGAAGGCGCGAGCCGCTTTTTCATAAGCTTCGATAGCAAGCGGAACATCGGAAGCCTTCATTGAGACGATGATGTCGTGAAAATCCAAGTCCTCAAGAATTTTAATATGATGCAGGGCGCTTTCGACCATTCCATCTGCCGTTGGGTAGCCATATTTATCAAGAATTCGTTTTTCCAGTGATCCGGCATTGACGCCGATTCGGATTGGAATACCGCGCTCTTTTGCTGCCTTCACAACGGCTTCGACCTTTTCTCGTTTTCCGATATTCCCCGGATTAATGCGGATTTTATCTGCACCGCCTTCTATGGCTTTAAGGGCTAGTTTGTAGTCAAAATGAATATCAACGACAAGTGGGATATTAATCCGTTTTTTTATTTCTGCGATGGCATTTGCAGCTCGTTCATCGGGGCAGGCAACGCGAACGAGCTGGCACCCGGCTTCCTCCAGCCTATTAATTTGGGCAACCGTTGCTTCCACATCATGTGTTTTGGTTGTTGTCATGCTTTGAATAACTAATTCATTGCTTCCGCCAATCGTTAAGTTTCCGACTTTAACGGGGCGGGTTTTTGTACGATGTATGATTTCACGCAAAAGTGATACGCTCCTTTAATTGAAAAATCAATATTTCTCACCCGTTTTCTTGGGGAGAGCCTTTCTTATTGTAGCAATGAAATGGCGAAATTGACAAGAAAGTTCAAGTAAAGGTTTCTTAAAGTCTTATTATTGTTAAGTTACTCTCGTGTATCTTGTTTTCGGTAATTAGGAAATTTATAGGTTTTTCCGGGTTGGATCTCATTTGGTAGCGTTCCGCTATTCAGCTTTTTGAAATCGGATACGACCTTGGAAATGGGTATCGGGATGGAATCATCTAGTTGTTCTTCGATGATCGACAGAACGGTATCACCTGTTGTGACTTTTTTTTCATAAAACGGAAGAGACGATTTTGGCTCAGTTTTTGTTTCACTTACTCTTTCGTGTGATTCACTAGAGGGTTCAGAAGCAGTAGGGAGGGTACCTGTACTAATATCATAATAAATGGAATAGAGAATAACTGCAGCAGCAATCAATGCCAGGAATCGCTTCATTTTATTCTTTTCCTCCTGAATACAATATATCGATGTATATGCCTGTCCAAAAGGAGATAGAACGATTATGCCAAATTGTTTCGTAAGAAAAATGAAAAGTAAAAAACAGCCTGCTTAAATAAGCACAGGCTGTTCTACGCGATATTTACGGGCTATTAGTTTATGCCGCAGACTTCTTTGCTGCACCGCTGACAATCTACTTCTCCCCTTAAGTAAGAGAGGTTTTTTACCGTGAAACGCTGTTGATCATAATCAATTACATCTTTTTCACGAAGGTCCTTCAGCATTCTTTGAATGACCTCCCTCGTGCCAAAGGTAAGGTTTGCCAGTTCCTGGTGGGTTAAAGGAATATCGATGACAATGCCGTTTTCTGTCATGATGCCATGACTGTTGCAAAGCCGAATGAGGATGGAATAGAGCCCGCCCTTTTTTCCGTTCATAATTAAGTCCATGCACTTCATTTGCGATTTTATATAACGCGTACTCATCCAACTGGCGATGGCACTAAGCACAGCAGGTTCGCTCGTGGCGTATTCCTCAAATTGCTTCCTTTTAATAACAATCATTTCACAATCGTTCATAGTTTTGGCAAAAAAATGATAAGTCGGGTGTTTAGTGAATAATTGGTATTCAATGACAAGTTCCTCATTGCCTAAAATTTTGATAATAAATTCTTTGCCTTTTACATGGAAACGTCCGACAGAAACACTGCCGTGAATCAGCAGGTAAATATTTTCTACCTCTTCTTTCTCCTGAAACAGGTAGGTACCCGCTGGTATTTTTTGTACTGGTTCTTTATCAATAAAATATTGTATTAAAAGACTATATAATGAAATTTGTAATTCTTTCATATTAAGTGTCATACATGATCACTCCTTTTTTTTTTACTCTATACTAAAGATTTAATCAAATATTATTAACATGTCAATATAGCTTAGACTAAAATTGGTAACAAAAATGTTCAAGATATGACTTATATCGTTGACTTGGTGCGGATTTGCCGATTCCTGACAATTTATTGAACTTTTCTTGCCTTAATTATACCTTAGACTACTTTTTAGGGACAAAAAAATTCATATTTAAGAATAATTTTTTTTGAGAATATTTTATTATGCAAAGGCTCATACTATTTTTGTTCGTGTGCAAGTTGAAAATGATGAGCACCGAAAATTCAGCCTATTGAAATGAAGTTTAATAAACATGTTACAGGAGGAGTTTTTTATGGCATTTGAATTACCATCATTACCTTATGCATATGATGC
>CALGSR010000412.1 GCA_937902115.1 uncultured Bacillus sp.
GTGTCGATTCCACGGTTTCTTCATAGTGGATTTTCTGCCCGAGCGTCGCCGTTTTCAGACCGAGGGCGATTTCATTCGGAGTAATTTTCTCCGGTATCGAAACAATGCGATAGCCTTTGCTCCGAACCGCTTCAAGTTCAAAGCCTTCCTTCCGTAATTCCTCAATATGTTTCCAGACAGCTGTCCTAGAACAGCCGATTAAATCAGCCAAATATTGACCTGAAAGATATTCTCTTTCATTCTCTGAAAACGCCTCAAGCAATCGCTTTCTTAATTCTGATTGCACTGTTTCAGCCACTCCCTTATCATTTCTTTATTATTTAGTACTTCACCGTTTAAAACAGCCTTTTCAATTAAGATGAGTTTCTCCTTTACCCACAGGCCGCCTCTTTTCCCTTCCCACTCCATTAAGTCGTATCCACCTACCGCAAGTTCCTGCCTATCATTAATGACCAGCGTGTCATACTGTTCTTTTAATTGTGCGAGACCCTGAAGCAGCGATTGCTGATTTACAATATTGAATAGTCTTTCGGCACTTTCTGCCTGCACAAGCTTCGCCTCGTATAATGATTCTAATGTCCACTGAGTTTGACTGCGAGATTGCAGCCAAGTTAGAACGCCTTTTACAGCTTTCATTTTTTTTACGGGCAGCTTCCACAGCTTTAGAAATACCTCCGCTTCCGCCTCTTTAATTCCGAGTACATACAGAAGCAGCGTCCACATTTCGACTAATGAGAGGGGTTCCAACTGAAGATTCAAAAGCTTTCTCAATTGCGCTTTTTTGTCCCCAAGGCCTGGCAGGTACTGATACAAACCAGTATCGATTAATGTCTTAAGGGCTGGCATGCGGTTTGCACCCTGAAGTAACTTTTCGAACTCGGCTGTTTTTCTTTCGACAGCAATTTTTGCAAGCAAAGGGGCATTTTCTCCCAAAGCCCGATAGGTGTTCTCTTCGATCGTAAACGATAATTGACTGACAAAACGGACAGCCCGCATCATACGGAGGGCATCTTCATGAAACCTTTCTGAAGCGGAGCCCACTGTCGCAATTACTTTGTTTTGAATTGCTTCTCTCCCCCTAAAAGGATCAATAAGAACGCCTTTCTTATCCATCGCAATACTGTTCATCGTAAAATCACGCCGTTTTAGGTCTTCTTCCAATGAACGGATAAAGGTCACTTCCGAAGGCCTGCGAAAATCGACATATTCACTTTCGGAACGAAAGGTTGTTATTTCGTATGTATTCTTTTCCCAAAGGACAACCACGGTACCATGTTCAATTCCGACATCAACTGTTTTGCTGAAAATCCTTTTAATCTCCTGTGGAGTCGCGGAGGTAGCAATATCGACATCTGCCACTTCCTTCCCAAGAACAAAATCACGTACTGAACCACCAACAAAGTAGGCTTCAAATCCCGCAGCCTCAATTTTTTCTAAGACGGGAACCGCAGCTGTAAAGATTGATATCATCACACTTCACCACATTTCAATAACTGGTAATAAATTTGTTCATACTGTCTGACAATTTTTTCACAATGAAAGTTTTCCTGCGCCACTTTCACACCATGCCGGGAAAACCGCTTGTGCAACTCCTCATCTGTTAAAAGTTGAACTGCTTTTTCCGTGATTTCATCAATGGCACCGAGTTCGCAGATAAATCCAGTTTCACGATCAATAACCACTTCCGGGATCCCGCCGATTCTTGTCCCAATACAGGGAACGCCGCATGCCATTGCTTCGAGTGCGACAAGGCCAAAGCTTTCCTTTTCTGATAAAAGCAAGAGGAGGTCGCTGATGGAATATAGTTCCTCGAGATTATCCTGTTTTCCAAGAAAGAGTACAAATTCATTCAGCTTTCGTTCATTCACCATTCGGTTGACAATCCCCATTTCCGGTCCATCGCCGACAAGGAGTAGTTTTGCCGGAATTCGCTGCACAATTCTGGCAAACGCTTTGATGACATCGCGAACTCGTTTGACTTTGCGGAAATTGGAAACATGTATGATCACCTTTTCATGCTTACGAATGCAATAGTCATTCTTTAAGCTTATTGAAGATGGAATTCTTTTGTAAATCCGGTCATCGATAAAGTTATAAATCGCTTGTATCGGCTTCTTCGTGGGAATCAATTCATATGTTTGGGAGACTAACGACTTGGAGACGGCCGTTACGGCATCAGAACCTTCAATTCCGAATCGAATCGCATCGATTAAGGATTCATCATAGCCCAGTACGGAAATATCAGTGCCATGGAGAGTTGTGACAATTTTGATATCCTTGCCGCTCATTTGCTTGGCTAAAATTGCACATACAGCATGTGGTATTGCATAATGCACATGAAGAATATCGAGATTTTCCCGTTTAATTACTTCTGCCATTTTGCTGGCGAGGGCAATATCATATGGCGGAAATTGGAAAACAGAATATTGATTGACTTCCACTTGATGGTAATAAATACTATGATACATTTTATTTAAACGAAAAGGCATGCTAGAGGAAATAAAATGAATTTCATGACCAATTTCCGCCAGCATTTTTCCTAATTCAGTAGCAACGACACCAGAGCCTCCAACGGTTGGATAGCATGTAATGCCTATTTTCAATTTAGTTTTCATCTCTGGAAATCTCCTAATTCCAAACGTTTTCGCCTGTTTATACAATGTTGTTCTTGAATTTCTCTTTCATATCCATTCTTAATCAGACTGTACAAACAGGCTTTACATCAAATTTCTTCTAAAGGCGTTCTGCCGCGAATGATATCACGCCAGGAAATATCCCCGCGTTCAAGTCCCTTTACTAATACTTCCCCTGTTCCCATATTAGTCGCCAGCGGAACTGCGTATACGTCGCAAAGGCGGATTAACGCCGTTACGTCCGGCTCATGCGGCTGGGCAGTGAGAGGATCACGGAAAAAGAAGACCATATCCATTTTGTTATTCGCAATCATCGCACCGATTTCCTGATCCCCACCAAATGGTCCGGATTGGAATCGATGCACTTCAAGCCCCGTTGCCTCCATGATCTTTAAACCCGTTGTTCCGGTAGCAAATAAGGTATGGTGTTCAAAAACTGGTTTATAGGCAGTAGCAAAACGGACCATGTCATCTTTTTTCTTGTCGTGAGCAATTAAAGCAATATTCATCTGATTTCCCCCACTTTAGTCGATTATATTTTCTAAACCGTAAACAAGTCTATCGAGATTCATCACCGTATCCACCGCTAATTTTACACCGGACATAAAGGAAACACGATTATATGAATCCTGACGGATCGTTAAAGATTGTCCTTCTGCACCAAACATCACTTGTTGATGGGCAATTAATCCCGGAAGACGGACAGAATGGATATGCATTCCGGCAAAATCTGCGCCTCTTGCGCCTGGAATAGTTTCTTTTTCATTTGGATGTCCTTGGCTTTTCGCCGCTCTTACTTCAGCAATCATTTCGGCGGTCTTTACTGCTGTTCCGGATGGGGCATCTAACTTTTCATCATGATGGAGTTCGATGATTTCTACATCCGGAAAATATTTTCCCGCCATTTGCGCGAATTTCATCATCAACACTGCTCCTAAGGCAAAGTTAGGTGCAATAATACAACCCAATTCCTTTTCACGACAGAGGCTCCCGAGTTCCTCTAAATTCTCCTGCGTGAAACCTGTTGTTCCGACAACCGGGCGGACACCTAGAGTTAAAGCTGTTTTTGTATGATACATGCCGACTTCTGGAGTTGTTAAGTCGAGCAAAACATCCGGTTTTACATCTGTCAAACATTCTGTTATATCACTATAGATTGGTACCGGTAATGAGGATAGCCCTAAATCACTTAAGAGTTGTCCTTTATGTTTGTGATCGATAACTGCAGCAAGATCAAAACCTTCCGTTCTTTCAACGAGCTTCACTGCCTCTGAACCCATTCTTCCACGCGGGCCGGCAATGACAATTTTTGTAGTCACTATTTGGTTCTCCCTTATTCTTCAATTTTCGTCCAGCGATCTTTATCTCTAGTATTAAATTTATTCATAACCCGGTCATGAGCCTCTTCCAGGTCGATATGTAAGGAATTTGCAAAACAGATAAGGACAAATAACATATCCCCTAATTCTTCTTCAATCGTTTTTTCGTCTTCTGTTCCTTTTTTTGGTTTTTCACCATAAAAATGATTCACTTCTCGTGCAAGCTCTCCCAGCTCTTCTGTTAACCGTGCCGTCATCGCCAGCGGGCTGAAATACCCTTCTTTAAATTGGCCGATATAGGCATCTACTTCCCGTTGGAGTTCCTTCATGGATTTTTCCTTTTTCACTGTTACCACCTCTTGAATGACCATATGAATGTAATACATCTTCCATGTTAGCTAAACAAGACAACTTTTACAAATGTTTTTCATGATTAAAGACACGTTTATTAGGAAAGTGCACACATTATATTGTGAATGAAACTTGCTTTATTTGCTAAAATTAACTTATATAGATGATTTTAGTATCTACAGAATGGGAGGAGATCATATGTTTCAGGATATCCACTTCAAAAATATCTTCTTTATCCTGCTCGGGGCAGCTGTTTTTTCATTTGGGATCGTTCATTTTAATATGCAGAATAATTTATCTGAAGGGGGTTTTACCGGAATTACCCTTCTGCTCTTTTTCCTTTTTAACTGGGATCCTTCCTATGTAAACTTAATATTAAACGTCCCGCTGTTTTTTATCGGGTGGAAGTTGCTAGGGAAAAATGTTTTCATTTATACGGTGATTGGAACGGTTAGTGTTTCCATTTTCCTCTGGATCTTTCAGCGCTACCAAATTGACATGCCATTAAAGGATGATTTGACACTTGCGGCCATGTTTGCCGGTTCTGCCATTGGGATCGGGCTCGGTATCATCTTCCGTTTTGGCGGCACGACCGGAGGGGTTGATATTATTGCCCGGCTTGTTAATAAATTTTTTGGCTGGAGCATGGGAAAGACGATGTTTATATTTGATGCCTGTGTTATTATTTTGTCATTAATCTTTTATTTATCCTATCGTGAGGCTATGTATACGCTTGTCGCTGTCTTTATTGGCGCCAGAGTGATTGATTTTATGCAGGAGGGTGCTTATTCAGCAAGAGGAGCGATGATTATTTCGGAGCATAATGAAGCAATTACTGAACGAATCCTGAAAGAAATGGAACGGGGTGTTACCGTTCTTAAAGCATATGGTTCCTTTACAAAACGCGACCGGGAGGTTCTTTATTGTGTTGTCCCGAAAAATGAAATTGTCCGCCTTAAAAGCGTGATTACCTCTGTTGATCCGCATGCCTTCGTTTCGGTCAGCATTGTTCATGATGTGATGGGCGAAGGCTTTACGCTGGATGAAAATAAAAAACCACTTATTCACTGAAAAGACCAAATGGGACAGGGAACTTGACCCTTGTCCCATAAATAAAGTTTAGACCACTGCGGTCTAAACTTTATTATTAATCATCACTTTGCATTCCTGTATAGATTAGAATCAAACGAACTAATTCCAGTACAGCAACTGCTGCAGCAGCTACATAAGTTAATGCTGCGGCACTTAATACTTTTTTAGTTTCGCGTTCCTCGTCATTACGAATGACCCCAACTGCGAGACATTGATCCATCGCCCGTGAGGATGCATTAAACTCAACCGGCAGTGTCACGACTTGGAAAAGAACAGCTGCAGCCATAAAAATGATCCCAAGCAGCAGGAGACCCGACAGATCAGCGAGCATCCCGATAATAATCAGAATCCAAGAAAAATTCGAACCAATATTAGCCACAGGTACGAGTGTATGACGCAAACGGAGAAACGCATAGGCTTCCTCATCCTGGATCGCGTGACCACATTCATGGGCGGCTACAGCTGCAGCGGCTACTGAGTGCCCATGGAAATTGTCGGATGATAAGCGGACTGTTTTCGTTCGCGGATCATAGTGATCGGAAAGAACTCCTCTGACTTCTTCAATATTGACATGGTAAAGACCATTTGCATCCAAGACTTTTCGCGCTACTTCCGCCCCCCTCATTTGCGAAGAAGAAGGCACTTTGGAATATTTAGTATAGGTTTTCTTCACCTTAATCTGCGCCCAAATTGGAACGATAATAAGAATAGCAAAATACAATAAGTAAGACATGGTTCCCTCCACTTTTCATGTTAGTATATTTTTATTGTAGGAAAAGATGAAGTACTCTGTCAAATAAAGTGTATAGCTGGACCAGAATACAGCTTATCGCGAAGGTGTTTTTCTTTTTTCGCGTTCCCCTTTAAATTTCCGCCAACCGACATAAGATAAGGTCAGGACGATTATACTTCCGGTAGATATGATGACCCACCAGAGCGACGGATCTGCCTCATCCTCGATAACTCCTTCGAAAATTGTCTGCAAATTGGTTTCCAGAGCAAAAAACTCCTGAGCTGCTTGTTGCTCCATTAAGACATGCGTGCGATACTCATCTACATATTTTACCCTTGTATCAAGCTCTTGAATTCTCTCTACCGGTACATCAATTTTCATACTTGGATAAATCATGTCATATAAAGATAAAAATGAATCCAGATTTTCATTAAACATTGCTTCCTCACCATTTAGAGCAGCTTCCTTGGCAGCATGATAGACCTCTAAGATCGGCTCCCTTAGACTTGTCCAAAGAGGTTCTTTCGTAGAAGATATCGCATCAATTACTAAACGAAGTTTTGTCACACGGTTAATCCTTTCATCTGGGTCCATTTCGGTATTTGACATTGCTTCAACCGCTTCATTATGGGTAATGGTTACAATTCTTACTTCATCCATAGAAAAGGATTGGTCCCTGATTGCGGCAGTAGAAAATTTATCTGAAAATGTATCCAAGATTTTTTTTGCATCTTCATACCTTTTCGATTTGGTTAATTGAAGTGCTTCATCAGATAAATGACTCAACTGGTCAATTGGTGAAGTCTCCTCCGCTGCAACAATTGAATAAGGTAAGAATAGTAAACAAATAACAGCAGCTATCCATAACGTGGATCTCATGCTTGTCCCCCCTCTATTTATACCAATCTATGAGAGGGGAAATGAGGATAGAACAATTATTGTGGAATCTTTAGTTGATACCGATCCTTTCTTAAGCATAAATAATACGTCAGTATAAGGGTAGCAATGCTTAACCAGAAGGTAAAATAACCAATTTGCGGCGTTATTTGATCTAGCATCCTGTAACGGGGAAGCATAAAAAAGATGTAGTCAATGACATCGTTATGTAAAGTCCAAATGGCCGCTGCCGCCAGATGCCAAGCTTTCAACCGATAAAAAGGCGCATACAAGATGCCTTGGACTGCCATCGCACCATGGGAGAAGATGAGCATCCAGGCTGCAAGCTCCATCTCACCTGTCTCAAAAAAAACAAGAAAATTCATCACGACTGCCCAAATTCCATACTTAACCAGAGTAACAATAGCCAATGCCTCTAATAGCGGCCAATTTTTCCCCATTAAAAAGGCCAGCAGAACAAATACAAAAAATAGGCTGGCTGTAGGACTGTCCGGTACAAAAGGAAGAAAAATAGCGGGGGTCTCCCGCAGCTGCCAGCCATACCAAATATAACCGTAAACTGTCCCGAGTAGGTTCACGATTAACAGCAACCATAAAAATTGCTTGTTCCCTAAAATAGGATATAACCATTTCATTCTAATTCCTCCTCTCTACGAAATATCTCGCTTCATCATATTACTATATTTTCCACAAATAGATCATTTATTAAGCATAAAAAAGCCGGTGAAAAAATCACCGGCTTTTTACTTTCATTATTTACTTTCAACACTATCGATAAACTCTGCTAGTATTGCAAGTTCTTCATCTGTACCTTTAAATAGTCCAGGCGGCATTTTTCCGTTCGCTGAACCATTTTGGATGATATCGGGAATTTCTTCTATTGTTCTTGGAGTATCAACTAAAGCGGGTGCTGCTGCTCCACCTTGAAGATTGTCCCCGTGACAAGCAATACAACCTTGAGCATCATAGATTTTGTAGCCTTCAGATTCTGTATCGATATCTGCTTCTGCAACGATCTTCCCTTGTTCTGCTGCAGCCTCCCAATCATGGTTTGCTACTGATTCCCAAGTTAAGTACGTAATTGCTGCAATGGCCAGTAACATAAATCCAGTCGCAAATGGACGTTTAGATGGGCGTCGTTCTTTCCCGCGATCGATAAATGGTGCGAGTAGAAGTGCCCCAAATGCTAAACCAGGAATAACGAGTGCTCCAACTAAATTATAAGGACCAGATGCGTAAGTATACTTTAATAATTGATACAAGAATAAGAAATACCAATCCGGCATTGGAATATATGCTGTATCACTTGGATCAGCAATTTTTTCTAATGGAGACGGGTGAGCAACGGTTAAACATAAGAAGCCTACAAGAAAAACAGCTCCAACCATCCATTCCTTGAGCAAAAAGTTTGGCCAAAATGCTTCCGTTTTCCCTGGATATTCAGAGTAATCTTTAGGAATATTTGGTTGTCTATTATCGGCAGGAACACGTGAGTCCCCAACAAATTTCATACCTTTTCCGCGATGCATGAATAGTCTCCCTCCTTTTTTTAAAAAATGATAAAATTTCCGTATTACAATGGACCAGAGATACCTTGTTTACGAATCATCATGAAGTGGGCTGCCATTAAGCCGAATAAAACCGCAGGCAGGAAGAATACATGAATCGCAAAGAATCGAGAAATCGTTTGCGCGCCAACGATATCAGAGCTGCCGGCTAATAATATCTTCAAATATTCACCGATAAACGGAACGGATTCAATAATTTGAATCGTAACTTTTGTCGCAAATAGCGCTTTCATATCCCATGGTAATAAATAACCTGTTAAACCAAGTGCAAGCATAACGAAGAAAATCAATACGCCGACAATCCAGTTCAACTCTCTAGGTTTTTTGTAAGCCCCTTGGAAGAATACACGCAATGTATGTAAAAACATCATAACAATAACTAAACTTGCGCCCCAGTGGTGCATACCACGGACAATTTGTCCGAAAGCGACTTCATTTTGTAAGTAATAAACAGATTCCCATGCATTTTTGATATCTGGCACATAATACATGGTTAAGAACATTCCTGATAAAATTTGAATAACTGTAATAAAAAAGGTTAAGCCACCAAAACAATAGACAAATGCTGAGAAATGGTGGGCAGGGTTAACATGTTCAGGCACTTCGTGATCCGCTATATCCCGCCACAAAGGCGTAATATCTAAGCGCTCATCAACCCAATCGTACAGCTTGTTTAACATTTTTTACGCCTCCTTTGTACGCGGTTCAGCTTTACCTAAATATAGATAACCGTCTTTTTCTTGAATTGGATAGACATCCAATGGTGCAAACGGCGGAGTACCCGGGACATTTACTCCATCCTTGGTATAAAGCCCGCCATGACATGGACAATAGAAATGCTCTGGATTTGCCTGATCGGTATTCCAGTCAACCGTACAGCCTAAATGTTTACAAACAGGTGACATCGCAATGATATCGCCGTTCTCTTTCTTGTAAACCCAAGCTGAATTTGTTACATCTGACTCATACCATGCATCTTTTTGTGTGAAAGTAAAGTCAACACGGGTCGGTACTTCTGTAATTTCAGCAACCTTCTGTGGTGTAGCGATAAAACCGCCGCTTTCCTGTTTCTGAAGCACTGGATCAACCGCGAAGCGAACCATTGGCATTAACATCCCCGCTGCCATGAAACCGCCTACACCTGTCAATGTATAGTTTAGAAATTGACGTCTAGATACATGTTTTTTGCTCATGTTTTCCCCCCCTTATCTCTAAGAATTGAACACAAAAAATCCCATAGAATCCATAA
>CALGSR010000413.1 GCA_937902115.1 uncultured Bacillus sp.
TGGCGAGCTCAAGGCAGAGACATTGGCCAACATTGAAGAGGTAGAGAAAAAATTAATGAAGCGTGACGATATTGATATTTTACAATTATCGGTCACGGATTCTTCAAGCGGCGACATGATGATGTCGATGTCTACAGGCGGTCGTGACGGTGCCTTAATGTACCTGATTTTCGACCCAGAAATGGAAAACTTCCCTGCAGCGAGAGAAGAGGTTGAAAACTATCTCTTTAATCTTGAGCAATCAGGAAAATGGACAACGCAGAACTTTGGTGCGATGTCCATGGGCGGAAATGAAGTCAGCTATACATTATATAGTGAGGATTTAGACGATTTAAGCGACTCGGTCAAACAAGTCGAGGCAGCTTTAGCGGATGTTGAAAGCTTGGAAGATATCACTTCCGACCACGAAGACCCGTATGTTGAGCACTCGTTTGTTGTCAGCCAGCAGGAACTGCTGCAATATGGATTAACAACAGCGCAAATCGTGATGGCATTAAATACAGGCAAGGCGCCTGAAGCTCTGACAACCGTTGAACATGATGGCAATGAGATTAATGTCGTCGTCAAACGCGAAGCGAAGTCGGACCCAAAAACGATTGAGGAATTGCTGGAGACAGAAGTCAATACAGCACTTGGCACAGTGATGCCGCTGTCACAGCTGGTCGATGTTGAAAAAGGAACGACTTTAAATACATTAACCCGCTCCCAAGGTGAGTATTACGCAACAGTTTCCGGCACAATTACAGATGATGATATCTCAAAGGCAACCACAGCTGCTGATAAAAAAATCGACAAGCTTGATTTGCCTAAAGGAGTCACCACCGGTGTTGAAGGGGTTGCAGCAGATATGCAAGAAACGTTTAAACAGCTTGGTATCGCAATGATCGCCGCTGTCTTAATCGTCTACTTCATCCTTGTTGTGACATTTGGTGAAGGTCTGGCGCCATTTGCGATTCTCTTCTCGCTGCCGTTTACGGTGATTGGTTCCTTTGTCGGGTTGTACCTTACCGACCAAACGATTTCCGTATCGGTTATGATGGGACTGTTAATGTTAATTGGGATCGTTGTAACAAATGCCATTGTGCTTGTCGACCGGATCATCCGCATGGAACGTGACGGATTGGTCATGCGCGAAGCGATTCTCGAGGCAGGGGCTACTCGTCTGCGTCCGATTCTGATGACCGCGATCGCAACAATTGGCGCGATGCTGCCAATGGCGATCATCGGCGGCGGTGGCGGCTTAATTTCACGAGATCTTGCCGTAACCGTCATCGGCGGACTGGTCAGCTCCACCTTGCTGACATTGGTTGTAGTGCCAATTGTTTATGAAACATTGTCAAAAATGTTGAAGAAAAATCGGAAAGAGATAGAGGAAAATTAAACAGCAAAATCGGGACATCTCAATGGGATGTCCCGATTTTTAGTGCCGCGTACCTTGGGGGGATCATTTTTGCAGTTTAGAGTCACTCTAAGTTTAATGCATTTAAAGGGTGCCCGGCACCCTTACTACTTATCTTTATGCTTCTTTTCTTCTATTCTTCACCATGATTAGACACAAACATAGGAATACAACTAAGATTAAGTAATAAACACTGATCATATCAATTGAAATCTCTCCCCATACTGCTTGCAGAAGATCATTCATATGATAAAAGGGATTGATATAAACTAAAAATCTCAAGTACTCTGGGATCGCTTCAACTGGAAACATAAGCCCTGAACAAAACAAAACATATTGAAACATGATAATTGTAAATGGAAGCACCTGTTTAGAATTCTTAAATAAGTTGTGTGTAGACAAGCTAAATAATAACGTCACTCCAATTATTAACAAAAATGTTAGAATAAAAAGTGGTAAATTGTTTGTAATGGTAGCATCAAATACCAGTGAGCCAATGACTAGGATTTCAATAAATCCTACAAATGATAGAATGACACCTCGAAATACATATGTGCCAACAATATGATAAGTAGTGATGGAAGACATAGTCAGCCGTTTATGTATGCCACGTTCTTTTTCGGTTACATACTGTAATCCAATATTAAAGAATAAGATTAAAAATGATATTAATAAGGCATAAATAGGAATATATTCACCAAAGCCCTCTGAACTCCCTATCTGTCTCTCAAAAATACTCATAAACACGAAAAAGAAAACACCTGGTAAAACTAAGATTGGAAAAGCAAAAAATGGTTCTCTAAAAAATACAATGAAGTCGTATTTTATTAACCTACACATTGACTTTATCATGTCTGATTTTCTCCCCTTTCACAATTTGAAAATATACTTCTTTAAAATATTGACACCCATACTTTCTTTTCAAATTTGTCGGAGAGTCAAATTCTTCGATACGCTGATTACTAAGAATCATAACACGGTCACAATACATATCAATTTCTTCTAGTGAGTGTGTTGATAATAGTATACTTGTGCCTTGTTGCTTTGATAGTTTAATAACTTCCCATAAATCATTTGTCGCTTGTGGATCTAAGCCAGTTGTAGGTTCATCTAAAAAGAGTAAAGATGGTTTATTCAAAAATGAAATAGCTAACAATGTTCTTTGTTTCCATCCACCAGAAAGTTTCTCGTATTTTTCATTTAAGTGTGAGTTTAATGAGAATAGTGAAACTATTTTTTCTACATCCTGTTTACTAGCGCCATAAAAAGCTGCAAATAAATCAAGAATCTCTCTTATTTTAAGGTACGCATACATACCACCCTCTTGGAATACTACCCCTATTTTTGAACGTACCTTTTGTATCTCAAGGGCATTCTTTAGGTCATGACCCAAAATTTGTACTACACCTTTATCATAATTTCTTAAGGTCATTAAAATTTCCAAAAGTGTTGTTTTTCCTGCCCCGTTTGGTCCTACAATAGCGACAATCTCATTGCTTTCTATTCTAAAACTAAGATTATCTAATACGATTTTCCCCTTATAAGATTTGCTCAACCCTTGTATGGTTGCTTTCATGCCAACACCCCATTTATTTTTGTTTGAATTCCTCCGTTTAATGAATACTTATCAATAACGATTAAAGAGTTTATTGGAATCTGAGAATCGTCCCAAAGGTATTTTAATGTGTTAGCAAACACATGATGTAATATTTTAAAAATGAAACCAAAACCGATATGACTTAATGGTATGGTAAAATGACTGAATTTCTCATTAAGCAGATCAAAGTCATTATAATGAGCAGTATAGTTGGCCACAACCAAGGGTCCAATTACTATATTTTTTTCATACATTCCATAGTGAAGTACTTTATTACTATCTAAAGACTCAAGCCTATCAATTATTCCTTTTCCTTCCTCGATTCTAAAGGAATTATGACACAATATTGAGATTGTGTTCTCAACAGGCAAATTTAAGTCCATACACATAAAATCCTCCAAACTCTTAATTGTCACATTGTTTTTCTGCTGATATAATAAAGAGATTGCATCTAATTTTCTTTCCCCTATTTCCCCTCTAAACCATGGACTTTCCAACGGTTCAACATACTCTGTTTTAGAGATATAGAACTCCACTTTCATCCCCATTTTTTCCCCATAATCTGCAATCAACATGTTAGTCATGCTTCCGCCAAAAAGACAAATTCCCATTTTCTTAAATGAATTATGATCATAAGAATAGGTAGAATATAAGTTATCAAAGTTAATTGAATTTTTTATATCATAAGCCATACTATGCGTTAAGATAACTTCTTCATCATCTGTTTCTTCAAAAAGAGAAGGATATTGTTTGTATAATTTTAAGACAATTGCCGCATAAGGGGTACGTAAAATATGTTCAATTCTGTTATAGTTGTGCATTAGTTCCTTTATTTCATTTAGTGAGAAAGCATTAAAGGATTCTATATTAATTTTAATAAAAACCTTTTCTTCTATACTATCATAGAATAGG
>CALGSR010000414.1 GCA_937902115.1 uncultured Bacillus sp.
CCAGTTCCAACCTTAGCACAGCAGTTCTTTGTTTCTCCACTGCTTTTTTCTTCACTGAATTCATTACTTGCTTCATTGACAGTACACCCCTTCCAAATTTCATGTAATAATCTCAAGAATACTCTGATTATTCGTATTAATATAATATGTGCTAAACACAATTCTTGCAACAAATTTGCACTCTTTCTTAACGCATATTTTCATTAATTTTCCGCTATATACAGATACGGTATTGCACTTTATTTGCAACACCAACAATACAACTTATTTCTCGTTTTTTCCCCTTTGTGCTACAATATTTGACGAAGTTTATCCCGCACCCCAGTCTTAAACTTTCCATTTTAAAGGAGGTTGGTTAAATGAATTTCACTGGTTTTACAGAGTCAGACTTTGATGTTTTTTTCATAGATGGACTAGCGGATCGGATGGATGCCTTGAAAACACACATTCGTCCTAAACTCGAAGAAATTGGGGCTTATTTTTCTCCCACCTTATCAAGTCTGGCAGGTGAGGAAATGTTCGCCCACGTTGCCAAGCATGCACGGAGGACGATTAACCCTCCAAACGATACTTGGGTTGCATTTGCGAGTAATTCCCGTGGTTACAAGATGCTGCCTCATTTTCAAATTGGATTATGGGGAACCCATCTTTTTATCTGGTTTGCGATCATTTATGAAGCACCCCATAAAGCAGAATTCGGTAAGAAGCTGGAGAGACAATCCAAGAAGATAATCCAGGAAGTACCAAAGGATTTTGTTTGGTCAGTTGATCATATGAAACCAGAAGCTCTAAAACACGGGCAACTCACACACGAGGATCTGACAAACATGTTTGTCCGTTTACAAACAATTAAAAAAGCGGAAATTTTATGCGGATACCAAATTCCAAAACAACAAGCCATTACCATGTCAGGTAAACAATTTTTGGAGCAGACTCAATTTGTATTTGAAACCGTGCTGCCGTTATACAAAATGGCTGTATCCTCCGCAAAATAAGAGTCATAAAAGTTCAAAGAAAACATATGATGTGGGTGGAGCATTTTCAAAAGTCTTAGGGTCTGTTACTACAAGGTCAGACCCTTTGGGTTTGTTTTTCATTATATGCAGTTTATGTTGAAGTCATTCTAATAATCTTACCTGATTCCGACTCTTTCATTCTTTTTATTGTTCTGTAAGGGGAGTAGCCGCTCATTTTTTCGAATTCACTGCAGAGTTTCTTTTCTTCCGCTTTACTAGGAACGATTTCCTTAAATCTTTTATAAATAGAAAGCATTCGTTCCCGTTCCACTCCCTTTTCATACGCATGCTCTACCGCCTCGTAAAAGTGAATGACATCAACAATTTCACTTGTTGACCAATCATAATCAATTGGATATTGATATTCCATATGGCTCATCCTTTTCTGTATATATAATTAGTTTTGCTGGAATAAAATACTTGTAAAAACTTATTTCTTTTTTATTGATTCTTTCTCCTGCTTAATGCATGTTTAATAGTACAGAAATATTCAATTCCCCCCTTAATAAAGAATGAAGAAAAAACTCTTTTCAACCTAATCTAATAGTGCTATAATTCATTTGTTTTGTTTGATGATTTTTAATATATAGTAGGCTAAAAAGCCATTACATTACTATGATCTTATATAAAAGAGGTGTGGTAATCAATTGTCCCAGCAAAAAACACCATTATTTAGTGGCTTAGTTGAACATGCAAAAAAGAATCCAGTACAGTTCCATATCCCTGGCCATAAAAAAGGAAACGGAATTGCCCCGGAATTTCGTGATTTTATTGGAGAAAATGCTTTATCAATTGATTTGATTAATATTGGACCCCTAGATGATTTACATCAACCAAAAGGGATTATTAAAGAAGCCCAAGACTTAGCTGCAGAAGCATTTGGTGCCGACTATACATTCTTTTCCGTTCAAGGTACAAGCGGAGCGATTATGACTATGATCATGGCGGTTTGCGGACCGGGAGATAAAATTATCGTACCGCGAAATGTGCATAAGTCCGTTATGTCCGCCATCGTATTTTCTGGTGCTGTCCCTATTTTCATTCATCCGGAAATTGATGAAAACCTTGGTATATCCCATGGGATTACCATCCATTCCGTGAAAAGAGCGTTAGAGGAATATCCAGATGCTAAGGGACTTTTGGTTATTAACCCGACTTATTTTGGTATATCAGCTGATTTGAAGAGTATTGTTGATTTAGCTCATTCCTATAACATTCCCGTTCTAGTGGATGAGGCGCATGGTGTTCATATTCATTTTCATGATGAATTGCCGCTTTCTGCAATGCAGGCAGGTGCGGATATGGCCGCAACAAGCGTGCATAAACTAGGCGGTTCCATGACTCAAAGTTCCATCTTGAATGTTAGAGGCAGCCTCGTGTCCCATAAACGGGTCCGCTCGATATTAAGTATGCTGACAACCACTTCAACTTCCTATTTGCTCCTCGCTTCCTTAGATGTAGCGAGAAAGGAACTCGCAACAAGAGGTAGAGAACTGGTGGATCAAGCAATCCAGATTGCTGACTATATAAGAGATCATGTGAATGAAATCGATCATCTCTATTGTGTCGGAGATGAAATATTAGAAACGGAAGCGGCTTATGACTACGATCCTACAAAACTCATTATTTCTGTGAAGGATTTAGGGTTAACTGGTTTTGATGTTGAAAAATGGCTCCGGAAACATTACTCTGTTGAAGTCGAAATGTCTGACTTATACAATATCCTCTGCATTATTACTTCAGGGGATACGAGGAAAGAAGCGGATATCCTGATTAACGCATTAAGACAATTGGCCGAGGAAAGAAAAGAACAAGCTGAGAAGGTATCCACACAAGTACTTCTTCCAAATATACCAGTACTGGCGGTTACCCCGAGAGATGCATTTTACGCTGAAACAGAACTAGTGAATTTCGATGATTCTGAAGGTAGAATTATTGCTGAGTTTATCATGGTATATCCACCTGGTATTCCAATCTTCATTCCAGGAGAAATCATTACTGCTGATAATCTTATTTATATTAAGAAAAATAGAGAAGCTGGTCTTCCAGTACAAGGACCAGAGGATTTTGATTTCAAAAAACTACGTGTAATAAAAGAGCATAAAGCGATACGCTAATCCCTTTATACAAAAAAAGCTGACAATCCGTCAGCTTTTTTTGTTCTATGACAAATAAAAAAGCATGCCCCGGCATGCTTAAATATAAAAATATCTAATTATTTATCTAAATATTTGATTATTTATCTTCTTTATTATGCTTATGTTTAGAACAACTGCAGTTTGAAGAATAAAGAACCGTAACCTTCTCATCTTCAAAATATCCTAGTGTTGATTCACATTCTTGGCATACGATTGTACCCATCTTCAAATCTCCCCTTTTCGTATTTAAACTAGTAAGTAAGCGTTTTAAACTTCATAATTCTATAATAATATAACATTATTCAAATATCAAGCCTAAATTGTATAACACATTTAATATTATTATGTTAAATAATTGGAACAAAAAAAGGCGCAGTGAATTTGAAATGAGTTCAAATCCCACTGCGCCTTTTCACGGCACTAATCCCTAATACTCTGCTACGAATGTCAAACCAACTGTTTATCGTCTCATCCATCATCATTTTCACTCAACTAAACTAGTACACTCTTAATCGTACTGAGGTTCAAATGGAGTACTTGGCAATGTACGCCAGAAAAATTCTGCTATTTCTACTGCATCCTGATAATTGTCAATTTTAAACGCTGACTGTAAATAATCGATATCTTCGAGGTCATTTGGGTCGAGGAGTGTTGAGCGACCAGTTTGCATACAAACTACAAGGGGCTTTCCAAAGAATTGATTAGTGAATACAATACCAAAATCATAGCGAGTATTTTCCGTTATAAAACCAATAAAACGGACCTTGGCATTTTCATCTTCATCATAAAGTTTTTCAAAATTCGTCATAAATATCTCCTCTCTTCCTAATTATATTCTTTCTAGACTTTAATTATATTTTATAACCCCTCATTTATGCAAGTAATCAGAGTCAATATTCTAAAGTTTGTCAAAATACTTTAAAAATTTAATGACAATTTTTTTAATGGAATCTAAAGCACAAAGAAGCCGACATCGTACAAGTCAGCTCCTTCTTATAACAGACCCTTAATACAAGAGACAAAACCTTATTTTAAAACATGAATAGGGCTTCCTAATGCTACTTCAGCAGCTTCCATTGTCATTTCTCCAAGCGTTGGATGCGCATGGATGGTTAATGCAATATCTTCAGCAGTCATCCCGCCTTCTACGGCAAGTCCTAATTCAGATATAATATCAGATGCATTAGCACCTGCAATTTGCGCACCAATGACAACTCCATCTTCTTTACGGACAACTAATTTCACATAGCCATCTGTACTGTCAAGCGATAGCGCACGTCCATTGCCAGCGTATGGAAACTTCGCGGCAATGACCTCAATCCCCTCTTTTTTTGCATCCTGTTCCAAATAGCCAACAGAAGCAAGCTCCGGATCAGAGAAAACGACTGCTGGAATTCCAATATAATCAATTTCCGAAGGATGACCTGCGATCGCCTCTGCGGCAATTTTCGCTTCATAAGATGCTTTATGCGCAAGTTGAGGTCCCGGCACAATATCGCCAATCGCATAAATATTATTTACATTTGTGCGACATTGTTTATCGATCTCAACTATGCCTCGTTCATTTACCTTTACACCAGCTTGTTCGAGACCCAGTTCATCCGTATTTGGGCGTCTGCCAACCATAACAAATACATAGTCCGCTTCAACTTTCTTCTCTTCACCTTTCACTTCAAACGTCACAACTACACCATTTTCTGTTTCTTCAACACCCTTAGCCATTGCCTTTGAATAGATTTCGGCACCTTTTTTCTTCAATGTCTTTTTAACAAGCGCAGACATTTGTTTTTCAAAACCGACACTTAAAATATCATCCGCACCTTCTACTATCGTCACTTGCGAACCAAAGTTAGCATACGTACCACCTAATTCAATCCCGATGACTCCGCCGCCGATGACAACAATCTTTTCAGGCACTACATTTAAATTAAGCGCACCGGTAGAATTTAGTACACGTTTAGAAAACTTAAATGTCGGTAATTCAATTGGACGAGAACCTGTAGCAACAATCGCATGTTTAAAATTATATGTTTGCGAAGCTGTTTCAGTCATGACCCTTAATGAATTACTATCAACGAAGTAGGCTTCACCGCGGACAATCTCTACTTTATTTCCTTTTAATAAAGATTCAACCCCGCCCGTTAACTTGTTCACAACACTTGCTTTAAATTCCTGAACCTTCGTAAAGTCTACCTTTACATTTTCGGCCGTAATCCCATATTTATCGGAGTGTTTCGCCGTTTCATAACGATGCCCCGCTGCAATAAGCGCTTTCGAAGGGATACATCCTACATTTAAACATACGCCGCCAATGTATTCCTTTTCCACTATCGTTACCTTTTGCCCTAATTGAGCCGCACGAATTGCAGCTACATATCCTCCAGGTCCGGCACCGATGACAATTGTATCTGTTTCAATTGGAAAATCGCCAACTACCATTTCTTACACCTCCATCAACAATAGTTCAGGGTCATTTAATAAACGTTTAATATGATTTAATGCATTTTGTCCTGTTGCCCCATCTATCATTCGATGATCAAAGCTTAACGATAAAGCTAGCACAGGCGCTGCAACAATCTCTCCGTCTCTTACAATTGGCTTTTGCGCAATACGTCCAATCCCTAAAATAGCCACTTCTGGGTGGTTTATGACCGGTGTAAACCATTGACCTCCAGCGGAACCAATATTTGAAATCGTACATGAAGCGCCCTTCATTTCATCAGGGGCCAATTTACCGTCACGCGCTTTAGCAGCTAATTCATTAATTTCATTTGAGATATTAAAAATGGATTTGCGATCTGCATCTTTTACGACTGGTACAAGCAACCCTCTTTCTGTATCTGCTGCAATGCCAATATTATAATAATGCTTGTGAATAATTTCATTTGTCGCATCATCTAAAGATGTATTTAATGCAGGGAATTCACGCATTGCACTTGTTAATGCTTTTACGACATATGGCAGGAATGTTAATTTAATTCCTTTTTCAGCTGCCACCTCTTTAAACTTCTTACGGTGTGCCACAAGCTTTGTCACATCCACTTCATCCATTAATGTTACATGTGGAGCCGTATGTTTTGAATTTACCATCGCTTTAGCTATCGCCTTGCGAATACCGCTCATCGGTTCACGAGTTTCAGGATATTGTCCCGGTGGAATGGCAGCTGCAGTCTTCTCAGTTTCTCTCGCCGGTTTCGCTGCATCCGCTTGAACCCCAACTTGTCCTTGCGCTGGTGCCGGTGCTTTAGCTGTTCCTCCACCGGCCGCAAACGTATCAATATCTTCTTTTAAAACACGACCGCTCTTCCCACTTCCGGCAACTAAACGGATGTCTATTCCTTTTTCACGGGAATATTTACGAACAGAAGGCATCGCAATCAAGCGACGGCTTGGATCTGCCTCAGCTTGCGGCTGAGGTGCAGGTTTTGCCGCCTCTTGCGCAGGTGGAGCGGCCTCAGTTCCTTCTTCCCCTTTAAATTGCAGATTTTCATAACCTGGTGCATCAAAGGTAATAAGGACTTGACCAACAGTAGCAACGGTTCCTTCTCCTACTAATATTTCTTTAACGGTCCCTTCAACAGGAGATGGAATTTCAACGACCGCTTTATCATTTTGTACTTCACATAAAACTGCGTCTTCCTGAACTTTATCTCCTGGTTTCACATACCACTTCACAATTTCGCCTTCATGAATTCCTTCACCAATATCAGGCATTTTAAATTGGAATAACGAGGCCGCTGCTCCTGCAGATCCGGCAGGTACAACTGGAGCCGGAACCTCTTGACTCTCTTCATCCCCTTTAAATTGTAAATCCTCATAACCCGGAGCATCGAAGGTAACAAGAACTTGTCCGACAGTGGCAACAGTTCCCTCTCCTACTAAAACCTCTTCAACGGTTCCTTCAACAGGGGATGGAATTTCGACTACCGCTTTATCATTTTGCACCTCACACAAAACATCATCTTCTTGAACTTTATCTCCCGGCTTTACAAACCATTTCACAATTTCGCCTTCGTGGATTCCTTCACCAATATCAGGCAGCTTAAATTGAAATGCCACT
>CALGSR010000415.1 GCA_937902115.1 uncultured Bacillus sp.
GACAGGGTTGATGCTGATTCGCGCTTACCATGAAGCGAATGGTGATACAGGCCGGACGAAAATCATTGTTCCAGATTCTGCCCATGGAACAAATCCTGCCTCTGCTGTTGTCGCAGGCTTTGATGCCGTGACTGTTAAATCAAATGAGCAGGGATTAGTTGATCTTGAGGATTTGCGGAAAGTAGTTGGCAAGGATACGGCCGCCTTGATGTTGACAAATCCAAATACTCTCGGGTTATTTGAGGAGCATATTCTTGAAATGGCTGATATCGTTCATAGCGCAGGAGGCAAGTTGTACTATGACGGCGCTAATTTAAATGCCGTAATGTCCAAGGCACGTCCCGGTGACATGGGATTTGATGTTGTTCACTTGAATTTGCATAAAACGTTTACCGGGCCGCATGGTGGCGGAGGTCCCGGTTCCGGTCCTGTTGGAGTGAAGGCTGATATCATTCCATTCCTCCCAAAACCGGTGGTAGCGAAATCTGGTGAGCAATATGTACTAGATTATGATCGCTCGCAGTCCATCGGTCGTGTGAAGCCTTATTACGGCAATTTCGGCATTAATGTAAGGGCTTATACGTATATCCGCTCAATGGGTCCTGATGGCTTAAAAGCAGTAACGGAATATGCCGTGTTAAATGCCAATTATATGATGAGGAGACTTGCACCTTACTATGATCTGCCATTTGATCGGCATTGCAAGCATGAGTTTGTGTTAAGTGGAAAACGTCAGAAGAAATTAGGTGTCAGGACGCTTGATATTGCAAAAAGGTTGCTTGATTTCGGTTACCACCCGCCGACAATTTATTTCCCGCTTAATGTGGAGGAGTGCATTATGATCGAACCGACGGAAACGGAATCAAAGGAAACGCTTGACAGCTTTATTGAGGCGATGATTCAAATCGCCAAGGAGGCGGAGGAAAATCCGGAAATCGTTCAAGAAGCGCCGCATTCCACTGTAATTGGCCGCCTTGATGAAACACTGGCTGCCCGCAAACCGGTGCTGCGTTATCAAAAGCAGTGAAGGCAGAAGAAGTTAAATAGGCTGACCCAATGAAAAAGAGTGCCGTTCCTGCCGTTCTAAAGAGAACGGCAGGATGCCAGGCGCTCACTCTAATGGGCAGCCTATTTCTTTTCTACTTATAAGAAAGTTAAGGTTTCTGAACTTTGACTAGTGTCTAGCTCCAGCGCCTAGCGACTAGTGTACTTCACACTTCCTCCCTACGATAAGTCAACATCGAATCGCAAATTCGTGCTCTTCGTGTTTCCTTTATCTCAGTCCGGAGTGCTCCAGTCCATACTCTGCTTTCGCAAGGCGCTTCCGCTTTTCTTATTTCTTTGCTTTTATTTTACCGGTCCAGCCTTTAAAGCCGCCTTTTAAATGAGAAAGGTCTTTATACCCTTTTCGGTGTAGAAGCTGCGCAGCGCGACCGCTTCTCATCCCGCTTTGGCAATATAGGTAAACAGGCTTGTCCGGGCGAATTTCCAAAAGACGTGCTTTCATTTGTGATAATGGAATATTTCTTGCTCCTAATATATGCCCGTTATCGAATTCATTTGGTTCGCGTACGTCAATGAGTTGTGCTTTACGGTAACCGGCAATGAATTCTTCTTCTGTTAAGGTTTTCACAATTTTCTTCTGATACAGCCATGTAAATAGGGTATAGATAAGGAATGCTGCAATTAAAATGAGAAGGAAATAAAGAGTCTCCAAAATAAATTCTCCTTTCGCGCTTAGATAAGCCAACTAATATTATATAAGTTATTTCTCATAAGAGTAAAGAGAATAAGAAAAAAACTTTAGGAAGAAACTTACTTTGTTTTTTTAGTCATTTTTGTTAGACTATATTTTGTGTGAAATCAGATCACCTTTAAGGGTGAAGAATAAATTTGTCGCAATTCATAGAGTTTTCTCAAATTAACTTCAAGATTGAGGGCGATGAGAGTGAAGGAAACTTGGAGGTTTATTGACTCGGGAAATGGCTCGGCTGCTTTTAATATGGCATTGGATGAAGCACTCTTGAATTGGCAGAGCAAGGGAGAAATCCCACCAGTAATCCGGTTTTATGGCTGGGATCCGGCAACCTTGTCGATTGGCTATTTTCAAAAAGTAGAAAAAGAAATTGATTTGGAGTCCGTAAAGAATCTGGGACTGGGATTTGTCCGGCGCCCAACCGGGGGCAGGGGTGTTCTTCATGAACATGAACTTACATATAGTGTCATTGTATCAGAGGCCCATCCAAAGATGCCGCAAACGGTGATAGAGGCCTATCGTGTCATTTCCGAGGGGATTCTAAAAGGATTTCATCAACTTAGTTTAGAGGCTTATTTTGCCGTACCTAAAACAGCAGAGGAGCGAGAAGCGCTAAAAAGCCCACATTCCGCTGTCTGCTTTGATGCCCCAAGCTGGTATGAGTTGGTCGTCGAAGGAAGGAAAGTGGCCGGCAGCGCCCAGACAAGGCAAAAAGGTGTGATTCTGCAGCACGGGTCAATTTTGCTTGATTTGGATGAGGACAAGCTGTTCAGTTTATTTAAATATCCCAATGAACGGGTCAAGGAACGAATGCAGAAGTCTTTTAAAAATAAAGCTGTAGCTATTAATGACATTAGTCCAAGAAGGATTACACTTGAAGAGGCAAAAACCGCTTTTCAGAAAGGTTTTGCTGAAGGACTGGATATCCATTTGGAGCCATACGAGTTGTCAGAGGCTGAATTGGAGTATGTCCATCGTATCGCGAAAGAACGCTACGAGAGTAAGGAATGGAATTTTATGAGATAAGCAGGACTTTGCAGTATTTGCATAGTCCTTTTATATGAAATTAGGCCACTTCTTTTTAGTGAAAAGTGCAAGTCTTGAAAAATAGCGAAATTTAGCAATTATGGTTGTTATTCCGTTCTTATCTCTATTATTCTCTTAATTTTAGTTTATTTTGCGTTTGACAAATAGAGAATGATTCGTTCCAAAATCAATATGTTGTGTCGATTTTAATAATTATAACACAACATATTGATTTAATTGTTTTGGTGTGGTAACTTAAAATTACTGAATTTGAAAAGACAAATAAGTTTTCTATTAGAACAACATAGAGCTTACATGAAGACTATTTGAAGGAGTTGTATATATGTCGGTTGTGTTAGGACAAAAATTAAATATGAATTTGCAACGCTTAAATAAGGACATCGAACTTTTTCCACAGGTATTCCCTGTTACTCCAGATATGAAAATCACCCACAAAGGGGTCTCTCGTCTAGTCATGCTTGACCGTTACACCTTTAAGGATACGGAAAAAACAACTTTGGCGAGCGGAGACTTTGTCGTTTTAACGATTAAAGAGGATCCAAAATTCCCGGCCCGCGGACTTGGTTTCATTTTAGAAGTTAACTGGGAAAAGAAATTTGCGAAAGTGTTAATAGAGGAAGAATTCCGCGCATCGTTAGACGAGCCAGAGGAAAGAAAGACGGGTGTCATCCAACGTCCATTGGATGTCATCGAAAAGCCTTTGGAGATTTACTATGAGCAAATTGCGAAACGGAATGCCTGGGGCCTTGCTTCTGTAGAAGAAACGGAAGAAAAACGCCAGGAATGGTTTGAGAAGTTCTATCAGGAGCTTGTGAGCCTGAACTTTATTCCGGCAGGACGTGTGCTTTACGGAGCGGGTGCTGATACGGATGTCACGTATTTTAACTGTTATGTGATGCCGTATATACAGGATTCCCGAGAAGGAATATCCGAACACCGCAAACAGGTGATGGAAATTATGAGCCGCGGCGGCGGTGTCGGCACAAACGGTTCAACCCTACGCCCACGCAACACACTGGCTAAAGGAGTAAACGGCAAATCATCTGGTTCTGTATCATGGCTTGATGATATTGCGAAATTAACTCACTTAGTTGAGCAGGGCGGGTCGCGCAGGGGGGCCCAGATGATTATGCTGGCTGACTGGCATCCTGATATCATTGAATTTATCATTGCAAAAATGCAAAACCCGCGTATTTTACGCTTCTTGATTGATAGCACTGAGGATGAAAAAATTAAAAAACTTGCAAAAGACAAGCTGAAATTCACTCCATTAACGGAGCAGGAAAAAGCGATGTATCAAGGAATTATCAATTACAAAAGTATTCCTGGATACGGCGGCTTCAGTGAAGAGATCATTGCACATGCTGAAGAAACATTGGCAACAGGCGGAACATTCTCTGTTCATAACTCAGAATTTTTAACAGGAGCAAACATTTCTATCTGTTTAACGAAGGAATTCATGGAAGCTGTTGAAAATGATGCAGAATACGAGCTTCGCTTCCCGGATGTAGAAGGCTATAGTGCGGAAGAAATGAAAATTTATAATGAAGAATGGCATAAAGTCGGTGATGTACGCGAATGGGAAAAAATGGGCAACAAAATCCGTACGTATAAGAAAATCCGTGCCAAAGAGCTGTGGAACTTAATTAACATCTGCGCGACGTACTCGGCAGAGCCGGGAATTTTCTTCATTGATAATGCAAACGACATGACGAATGCGAAAGCATACGGTCAAAAGGTTGTGGCAACGAATCCGTGTGGTAGAGCAGCTTGATTTGCCTCACGTTAAAAACTGCGGAATGAAGCGGGAAGGCTGAGATTGCTAATCCGAACCGAAGGCTGGAGGTAATACTTCAGTCAGGGGCAACGCATAGATCGTGAACCTGTTAATAACAGAATATAATCGATCCACGAGGCCGCAGCACTAATATCTATTAGTGAAAAGGTATGCTGACCTTACACGAATAACAAGTGTAAGAATCAAGGAATAAAAAGTCCTTGAGATAACAAAAGTGGAACAACCTCTCGCACCATTTAGTGTGTGTAATTTAGCAGCTGTTAACTTAGCTGAAATGGCTGATAAAGAAACAAAAACAGTTAATTATGAAAAACTAAAAAGAACAGTTGAAGTTGGCGTGCGCATGCAGGATAATGTGATCAATGCAACTCCATACTTCCTTGAAGAAAATAAAAAGCAGGCACTTGGCGAGCGCCGTGTTGGTCTTGGAGTTATGGGATTACATGACCTGTTAATCTACTGCGAGACAGAATACGGTACAGAAGAAGGAAATAAACTCGTCGATAAAGTATTTGAAACAATGGCAACAACTGCTTACCGTACATCTGTTGAACTTGCGAAAGAGAACCGCTGAAAGAGATGAGGATACAAACCGTCTTCGTCAGGCCTTTATTGATACAGGCTATATGAAGAAAATGCCAGAAGATATTAGAGAATCGATTCTTGAACATGGTATTCGCAATTCCCATTTACTGACAGTTGCACCTAAATAATTTGGGCTTTTGTGTGGCGACACATAATCGAAACCTCTTTAATTGCTGGGACACCCTAAAGCTGTTTCAACCACAACGTAATTGGCAACAATAAGCGTGATGGTTCAAAAATGAAACAGATGTAACAATGGGCAATCAGCAGGCAAGTTGCCTTATCTCTTACAACTAATGATAAGGTAAAAGCTTCAACGACTAGAGCGGCGGCTCGTACCTCGTAAGTGATGGACGAGGGAAATAGGAGGGCACTCATCTTGAGTGTTTGATATAGTCTATCCTTGTGTGAAAACACAAGCAGCTCATATGGGCGGTATAAAGAGTAGCGTCTTTATGCGAATAAAGAGACAGGATCCACAGGTACAATGGTGGGAGTTTCAACAGGTTTAGAGCCTTACTTCTCCTTCTCTTATTTCAGAAGTGGAAGATTAGGTAAATTTATTGAAGTGAAAGCAGATATTGTTCAAGAATATTTAGATGCACATCCAGAAGCAGATCCGGAAAATCTACCTCATTGGTTTATTGCAGCGATGGAACTTGAGCCGGAAGCACATGCGGATACACAATGTGTAATCCAGCGCTGGATTGATAGCTCAATCAGCAAGACGGTTAATGCGCCGAAAGGCTACAGTGTTGAACAGGTTGAAAAGGTATATCAACGCTTATACCATGGTGGAGCAAAAGGCGGAACGGTTTATGTTGATGGTTCCCGTGACTCACAGGTACTTACGTTGAAAGCAGAGGAAAACAGCATTGATGATAAGCCACTGCAAAAACGAAAAACACCTGAACCACATGTGGTCCTAATCGATACAATCAATGACCTTCGTTCAACATCTGTAACAATTGGTTCAGAAGTTGGCGATACATGTCCGGTTTGCCGTCAAGGAACAGTTGAAGAAATCGGCGGCTGTAACACTTGTACAAACTGTAATGCACAATTGAAGTGTGGTTTGTAATCTAACTTTAATATGGAAGAGAACTTTTTAAGGGAATCGGCGAATAATAGGCTGATTCCTTTTTTTGATCGACAAAAGGTCTTTCATAAAAATATCACACTAGCATTATTCAGAATCAATCATCCATCATACAAACAAAATATCCCTGTCCTATTATCTTTTTCATTGTCCAACGTACTATTTGATTCACTTCCCGCTTAAACATGAATCATAGAACACTTCGTTAGGGGTGGCAGCTATGTATATTGATGGTGTTTTTTCCGGGGGAGGCATTAAAGGCATTGCTTTAATTGGTGCTGTTGAGGAAATTGAAAAAAGAGGGTTTCAATTTGTCCGTGTTGCAGGTGCAAGTGCCGGTGCGATTATTGCCGCCTTGATTGCTGCTAAGTATACAAGCAAAGAAATTGACCAGTTATTAGGTGAACTGAATTTAGGGATACTGTTAGATGAAAGACAAAAAATCCTTCCATTGGCGGTAACGAAATGGATTTTCCTATTTTGGCGGCTTGGTCTCTATAAAGGAAATGAATTGGAGAATTGGCTTGCTGAGGTGTTAGAGAAAAAAGGGCTGGTCACGTTTGCTGATTTACCGCCGCAAACACTAAGGGTAATTGCTTCAGACTTAACAAATGGACGTCTATTGGTACTGCCGGATGACCTTGAAAAATATGGGATTGATCCAAAAACATTCCCAATTGCCAAAGCAATACGAATGAGCTGCAGCCTGCCTTATTTTTTTGAACCGGTGAAACTGAAATGCCGTAACGAGACGAGTGTTGTTGTCGATGGCGGAGTACTGAGCAACTTTCCGATGTGGTTATTTGATCAGGAAAACGTGAAAAAGACTAGACCTGTATTAGGAATACAGCTTAGCAGTCAAGAGCAAGACCGTCCCAAAAATGAAATTCGCAATGCGATTCAAATGTTTGAAGCACTATTTGAAACAATGAAGGATGCCCATGACTCGCGTTATATATCTCGGAAACATGCAAAGAATATTATTTTTATCCCACTGCAAGAAGGGTTAACGACCGAGTTTTCAATTTCGGCAGAAAAGAAATCGCAGCTTAAAAATCACGGGAGAGAGTGTGCCCGAAAATTTTTATCAACTTGGACGTATTAATTGTAAAAAGGGCAGAAAAAAAGCCGGCACTCATAATGAGGCACGGTTTTTCTTTTTTCCTTTTCTTCCTTCAATAACCGTTAAGTTTGGGTTCGAATCGTTTTTCTTGCGGATTCTCATTTTTTTGAAGGAAGTAACAGAACTTTGCTTTTGAGTCGGCTTCGATTTCATTTTCACTGCAGATCGATTGACGTTTCCTTTTTTTGATCTTTTAGCAGCCTTTATGAATGCTCGTTGCTCACGTCTTCCCTGGCTTGGTTTGTAAAAGAGTTTCACAAGGAGAAAAATTACGGCAACGGTCACAATCGTAAAGAACAGCATTTTTAATAGCGCCATAGGATTTGTGATTAAACTTGAAATCGCACCTATGACGGCAAAGATGATTAATCCAGCAACTGCGTAAGTAACAAATCGATTTTTCAAGAAAGCCACCTCCCTATGAGCATGATGAGCAATTTCCTTCACTTTTAAACTTGTTTTATATGAAAAATATTTTTTATATACTTTATTTTATCATGTTTTCGCCTTTGATATGAATATTCAGAAGGAAATAGAAGAGAAAGATGTTCAAAAAAGCAAATAGTAAGTTGTATATTTTAGCAGAAAAGTACTCATTAATCCACCTTTATTAAATATATTCTAGCCCGATATAGAAAAAACCTTTAATTTCTCCAATATTTTTTTTAATATAAAAATCTTCCATAAAAATCACTTCCTTATCCTATGAATTGGAAAGATAATTTGTTCACGTACAGGTCTTTTATGCAAGGAATAGGGACCTCGGGGACATACTACTAGTGGAGGTGTCATGATGGCAGAAGAAAAAAAAGAAACGAGAGAAAAAAGTGAATTGAAAGAACAACCGATGTCCTTTATGACATTGGTGGTTTTGACAGGTTTAGTGGCTGGGATTGTATTCGGCGGATTGGCGTACTTCGCTTATTTATTTAATTTAACCACCATTCCGCCAAGAGTTATTTTAGAACCATGGGCGTTAGGTGATTGGAAAAAAGGATGGCTTGGGACAGTCATTTCTATTATTTTGTACGGAGGACTCTCGATTATTGCAGCTATCATTTATTATGCCCTGTTCAGAAGGTTCAAAAGTATGTGGGCTGGCATTGCTTATGGGCTTGCACTATTCCTGCTAATCTTTTTAGTGCTGCATCCGCTTTTCCCGGGGATCGATCCGTTTAACAAATTAACTTTAAATACGATCGTAACTTCCACATGCTTTTATGCCTTGTATGGCCTCTTTATCGGCTACACGATCAGTTATGAGGAACACTCAGGACAAGAGGATGCGAAAGGCGACAAGGAAGAGGTTCCCTCAACGTGAGGTAATACTAACGGTTCAAGCGTGAGTTATGATAAAATATTCCATGTTGATAATCGTTTAAGGTTCGGTTGAGATAACGAACGATCAGTGGGGATAAAGGTAAGACCGTCTCATACAAGACGGTCTTACCTTTATCGACTGTACTAGTAACATTCTGTGCCGAAAAGTCCCCGCTGATAAAAGGTTCACTTTATTAAAGGAGAGGATCATTTGGAAAAAATCGAAAAACTCCGCGCAGCGATAGAAGTACAAGGCTTAGAAGCGATACTTATTACAAGCCCCTTTAACAGGCGTTATGTTTCAAATTTCACCGGTACAGCCGGTGTTGTTTTGATCACTCGGAATAAGGCCTTTTTTATTACAGACTTCCGCTATGTGGAACAGGCCTCAAAGCAATGTACAGGCTATGAAATTGTTAAGCAGCAAAGAACGATTCCGGATGAAATAGCGAAACTGGTACAAGAACAGGGGATCAAAAAACTTGGATTTGAGCCTGATCATATGACCTATTCAACTTATCAGGAATACAGCGGTGCTGTTCCGGCTGAATTCGTACCGGTATCAGGTGTAATTGAAAAGTTACGCTTGATTAAGACTGCTGCAGAGATTAAGATATTAAAGGAAGCAGCGGAGATTGCCGATGCTGCATTTACCCATATTTTACAATTCATTCAACCAGGTAAAAGCGAACTAGAAGTTTCGAATGAATTAGAGTTCTTCATGCGAAAGGCTGGTGCAACGGCATCTTCTTTCGATACGATTGTAGCTTCGGGCGTTCACTCTACTCTCCCGCATGGTGTCGCAACGGATAAACGGATTGAAACAGGGGATATGGTGACGATGGACTTTGGTGCTTTGTATCAAGGCTATGTGTCCGATATTACCCGGACAATCGCTGTTGGTGAGCCGGATGAGAGGCTGAAGGAAATATACTATATTGTCCTTGAAGCCCAGCTTCGCGGTGTTGCCGGCTACAGACCGGGGATTAGCGGGAAGGAAGCAGATGCTTTAACAAGGGATTATATTACGGAAAAAGGGTACGGTGAATTTTATGGACATTCTGCAGGCCACGGAATAGGTCTTGAGGTTCATGAAGGACCGGCTGTTTCTTTCCGTTCCGATACAATTCTCGAGCCGGGGATGGTCGTAACATGTGAACCAGGTATCTACATACCGGGGCTTGGCGGTGTTCGGATTGAAGACGATGTGTTAATCAGAAGTGATGGCAATGAACGGCTGACCCATTCTGCAAAAGAACTCATTATATTGTGATAAATTTAGGAGGATTTTTTTATGATTTCAGTTAATGATTTTCGTACAGGTTTGACGATTGAGGTAGACAATGGAATTTGGCGTGTAATGGATTTCCAACACGTTAAACCAGGTAAAGGGGCAGCTTTTGTTCGTTCAAAACTGCGTAATTTACGAACAGGCGCTGTACAGGAAAAAACATTCCGTGCCGGAGAAAAAGTAGGGAAAGCACAAATTGATAACCGCAGAATGCAATACTTATATGCAAGTGGCGATCAGCACGTATTCATGGACAATGAATCATACGAACAAATTGAACTGCCAGCAGCCTCTATAGAGTATGAATTAAAATTCTTGAAAGAAAACATGGAAGTACACATCATCATGTACCAAGGAGAAACTCTTGGTGTTGAACTGCCAAATTCAGTTGAATTGGAAGTAACGGCAACAGAACCAGGAATTAAAGGAGATACCGCTTCAGGAGGTTCTAAACCGGCTACGGTTGAAACCGGCCTTGTTGTTCAAGTTCCTTTCTTCGTGAACGAAGGAGACCGTTTAATCATCAATACTGAAGATGGAAGCTATGTTTCCCGCGCATAATCTCGAATATGAAAAAGCAATGGCCTTAGGCTGTTGCTTTTTTTGATTTCCTCAAAAGATCTTCGTCTGATGGCTGCTTTCATTTTCATTGCAATGATAGTCCCCCTCCATTTTTTTATAGCGGTTTACAGTAATATTGTGGTCAAGCAGGCCATACATTTAAATGAGCACTAAACAAATAAGAGGAGGAATCATTTGTGCAGACCGTTTTATCTTTTTTGCCTAAAAGCATCAGTTATCAGATCAATCAAATCCCTCCTATTGAAATAAACGAAATTGAAGAAATTCGTGTTCGAGTTTCTCGACCGCTTGAAATTTCCGCAAAAGGGACGGTGCAGTATTTTCCCTATATCGTGAAGTCAGATGATGCGGCCCATCTGTTAAATAAAATCAGTCATTTTTCCATTTATGCTTTGGAAGAGGAATTAAAGCGTGGCTACATCACGATTGAAGGCGGACACCGTGTCGGACTTGCGGGAAAGGTAATTCTTGAGGGGGGAAAGGTGAAAGCGATTCGAGATGTTTCTTCCTTCAATATTAGGATTGCTAGGGAGAAGATTGGGATTGCTGATTCGATCGTTAGCGCTCTGTATGATAAGCGCTGGTATCATACGATGATTATCGGACCACCGCAAACTGGAAAGACCACACTATTACGGGATCTAGCCCGGATTATTTCTAGTGGTGACAAGGATGGGAAATTTCCCGCAGCCAAGGTCGGGATTGTTGATGAACGCTCTGAAATTGCCGGCTGTGTCTCAGGTATTCCACAAATGTCCTTTGGTCCGCGGCTTGATGTCATGGATGCCTGTCCGAAGGCAGAGGGCATGATGATGATGATTCGCTCTATGAGTCCTGATGTTCTGATTGTCGACGAGATCGGCAGGAAAGAGGACAGTGAAGCAATCTTGGAAGCAGTCAATGCGGGGATCAAATTAATGATGACCACCCACGGCGAGTCGTTAGAGGAGATTCGGAGCAGGCCCTCATTAAAAAGAATCCTCGACGAACAGATCTTTCAGCGTTTTATTGTGCTAAGCCGCCAGAAGGGACCCGGAACGGTGACTAGAATTGAAGATAACAACGGCCGGGAATTGAGATGCAGAGTGAGTGTGAAGTAAATGGTGAAAATCATTGGTGCCGCATTGATCATGATTGCTACCACATGGGCGGGGTTTGAAACGGCCAGGCAGTTAAGTGAAAGGCCCCGTCAGCTCCGAGCCTTACGTTCAGCACTTCAGTCTTTAGAAGTCGAGATTATGTATGGGCATACCCCACTCCATGAAGCATCACGCAGAATTGCTGCTCAAATCCCAAATCCATTGGCAGAATTCTTTTTCAAATTCGCCCAGAAACTGGTAGAAACTGAAACGACCGTCAAGGATGCCTGGGAGGAAGTACTTGCGGAAGTATGGGGAATGACTGCGTTAAAAAGCAATGAGCTGGAAATTATGAAGCAATTTGGGGAAACCCTTGGACGGCATGATCGCTTGTCCCAGCAAAAGCAAATCCATCTTGCCTCGACCCATCTGGAAAGAGAGGAAAATGAAGCACGCGATATCCAAACAAGGTACGAGAAAATGGTGAAAAGCGTAGGGTTTTTAGCAGGGATGCTGCTGATCATTTTATTGCTGTAAAGCTGAGGAGGAACTTAAGATGGGGCTTGAAGTTGAAATTATCTTTAAAATTGCCGGAGTAGGAATTGTTGTGGCGTTTTTACATACGATTCTTGACCAAGTTGGCAAAAAGGAATATGCCCAGTGGGTGACCCTGTTTGGATTTATTTATATTTTATTTATGGTCGCAACGATCGTGGATGACCTTTTTCAAAAAATTAAATCCGTCTTTTTATTTCAAGGCTAAAGGAGGGATTTACGATTGAGATTTTTCAAATTATTGGAATCGCCTTAATTGCGACCTTCCTTGCCTTAATTGTAAAGGAACAGAAACCAAACTTTGCCTTTTTAATTATTGTTTTCACCGGCTGTGCGATCTTTCTTTTTCTCGTGGATCAAATCTATGCCATTATTTCGATGATTGAAAAAATGGCCATCAATGCAAAAGTGAATTTAATCTATGTTGAGACGATTTTAAAGATTATTGGGATTGCCTATATCGCGGAATTCGCGGCACAAATATCGAAGGATGCGGGACAAGGTTCGATTGCTTCCAAAATTGAAATGGGAGGGAAAATTTTAATCCTGGCGATGGCGATCCCAATTTTAACTGTACTAATCGAAACCATTATCCAGCTAATCCCGAATTGAGGTGAAATAAATTGAAGCAGCGGCTGCCGTTCTTATCTCTATTGTTGATAACAGGATTCCTGCTCTTTGTACCGGGTGCTGCCGCAGAAACAACCAATTCAAATGCAGCGAACGATTCGGTAATTCAGGAAATGGTGGAGACACAGATGGAAACTCTGAATCTAGATGAGCTGAAAGGCTTCTGGGAAAATATTATTCATGAATATGGAGGCTTACTGCCTGAAAGTCAAAAAGGCAGTTTATATGACTTTATCAGCGGGGAAAAGGAACTGTCGATGAAGGAATGGCTGAAGGGGATGGCTACATTTGCCTTTCATGAATTGATTGCGAATGGAAAACTACTGGCCTCTCTCGTGCTGTTAACGGTTCTGAGCATGTTTCTCCAGTCCTTGCAAAGTGCATTTGAGGGCGGAACGATCAGCAAGGTCGCCTATGCTGTTGTCTTCATGGTCCTTATTATCATAGCTTTGAACAGCTTTCATGTAGCGGTATCTTATGCAATGGATGCGATCAGTGTCATGACAAGCTTTATCATCGCCTTGATTCCGCTTCTGTTGGCCTTAATCGCAGCATCAGGTGGGCTGATATCCGCGGCCTTTTTCCACCCGTTCATCTTGTTTTTAATCAATATCAGTGGTTCGTTCATTCAATATATTGTTCTTCCGCTTCTTTTTCTTGCTGTTATCTTAAGCATTGTCAGTGTACTCAGCGAACAATATAAAGTAACACAGCTTGCGAATTTGCTGCGGAATGGAAGCATTGCTCTTCTTGGGATGTTTTTTACTATCTTTCTTGGGGTGATTTCCGTTCAAGGAGCATCGGCCGCTGTTTCAGATGGGATCGCGCTGAAAACCGTTAAATTTATTACCGGGAACTTTATTCCAGTGATCGGGCGGATGTTTACCGATGCAACCGATACGGTGCTAAGTGCGTCCCTCTTGCTAAAAAATTCAGTAGGGATTGTCGGGGTTGCGATTTTGCTGCTTATTGTTGCCTTTCCGGCAGTGAAACTATTGATTATTTCCTTCATTTATCAGTTTACTGCAGCCATCTTGCAGCCGCTTGGTGGGGGACCAATCATTAAATGCCTCGACATTATTGGTAAGAATATTCTTTACGTGTTCTCTGCACTTGCCATTGTGTCACTCATGTTTTTCCTTAGTATCACCATCATTATCGCAGCTGGAAACTTAACAATCATGGTTCGGTAAGGGGGGACAAGTTCGATGGATTTAATCAAAGAATGGGTGACAAATATTATTTTATTCATCTTATTTGCCACGGTACTCGATATGGTCCTCCCAAGCTCCAAGTTTCAAAAGTATACAAAAATGGTTGTAGGTTTATTATTAATCTCGATTATCCTCACACCTATTTTCAAACTTTTTACGTACGATTTGGAAGAAGCCTTATTAGAGATCCCGGCATTCGGAGAAAAAAATGAAAATGAGATAAAAAATTTAATAGATTT
>CALGSR010000416.1 GCA_937902115.1 uncultured Bacillus sp.
GCGACATAATTCCCATCACAATCGCGCCAGGCAGCATCATTAAACCTGAGTCGAGCGGTGAAATTCCCCTTACACTTTGCACGTACGCTGGTGTTAAAATCATACCAGAGAACATGGCGACGGCATTGACAATAGAGATAACGGATCCAAGGGCAAACATAGGATACTTGTAAACACGTAAATCTAATAATGGTTTTTCCATTTGCAGCTGGCGGATAACGAAGATGATTAATGAAACACCGCCGATAATTAACGTTGTTAAGACGATCGAGTCTGTCCAGCCGTCTGCGCTTGCAGCACTGAATCCATATAATATCCCCCCGAAACCGACGCAGGATAATACGACCGATAAATAATCAAGTTCAACATTTTTGTTTTGTTCCATGATGTTTTCGCTTTTCCAGATAGCTAGAACTAAACTAATCAAAGCCAATGGCAGAATCATTTCGAAAAGCAGACGCCAATCATAGTACTCAACAATATACCCAGATAAAGTCGGTCCAATCGCGGGGGCTGTTATCATGACTAAACCGAAAATTCCCATAACAGCACCGCGTTTATGACGAGGAAAACTAATTAACATGATGTTCATTAGTAAAGGCCCCATAACTGAGGAACCTGCTGCTTGGATCATACGTCCGGTAAGCAAAATGCCGAAATTTGGGGCAAATGCAGCTAAAGCCGTCCCGAGTGTAAAAATAGTCATCGAAGTGATAAATAAACCGCGGTTAGAGAAGCGGGTTAATAAAAAGGCTGATGCCGGAATTAATACCCCGCTGACAAGCATATAGCCTGTGACGAGCCATTGTACCGATGAGTAATCTGTAATTTTCAAATCTATCATAATCGACGGAAGCGCCACGTTTAATAACGAGTTATTTAAAAATGATACAAATGCGCCAACGAATAAGATGACAATCATCGCATACGGAGGTTTTTTATGTTGTAAACTAGAATCCACTATTTTTCATCCCTCTGTTCTATAAAATTTCATTTTCACTTGATATATTTTATACTCATAGTTTAAAAACAGCAACTATTTTATACTGTGAGTACAAACTAATTGTTTTTCCAGTTGGAGAAATTTATACTAATCTATAGGAATAAGAACAGGAGATCATTATGAATAATCGAAAAAGGAAAGTAGCAGAAATTGCATTGCAGCTGTTTGTTGAAAAAGGCATTCAGCAAACCTCAATCCAGGAAATTATCGAAAATGCAAATATATCAAAAGGAACCTTTTACAATTATTTTTCTTCAAAAAATGATTGTGTTGCCGATATTTTAGAAATTCTTCGCTACGATGCAAGCCAACGGCGAATTGCTATCCAATTTGGCAAAGATGCAAAGGACCGAGGAATATTTATTGAACAAATAACTATCTTATTACGTTTAAATGAAGAGAGAAATCTACATGCTTTGTTTGAGGCGATCCTATCCTCGAATGAGAAAGACTTAAGAAGGTTAGTTTTGCAGCACAGGATTATTGAAATGGAATGGCTTTCTGAGCGTTTAATAGAAGTCATGGGAGAGGAAATCCGAGAATACGCCTTTGAAGGAACGATTTTATTTTATGGCATGCTCCAGCATATCCTGTTTACGGTACGCATTACGCACAGTACGTATTCCTTGCATCGCTTGGTGGATGTTATTTTGTCCTATTTAGAATTGATTTTGTCTTATATGAGCAAAAGTCAAATCTCTATGCTGGATCATTCCGCTATTCATACATTACGAAACCAGGTGGTCAAGAAAAAGGTAACAATCACAGAACTGCAGGAATTGGCAGAGCAGCTGCAGCAGCAATATGAGTTTACTAACGATCAACAGGATTTATTTGAGGCTATTATGCAGGAATTGGAACAGGAACGAATAAGAAAAATTGTCCTGCAGCAATTAATAGGACCATTTCAGCAATTATTCAAGGAAACAGCTATTGAAGAACAAGTGAATACGTTTACGAATTTGCTGTGGTTTTATTTGAAAACGTTATGAAATATTGCCCTAGCTGTTTTATATGCGAGGCGGCGGAAATGGCAGCTGCTGATTGTCTCGTGGTAACATGAATATGAGCGAAGCTTAATAATAGGGGGGCTATTTAGTCATGAAGATTTTGATCCATGGAGCGGGTGCTTTAGGTGCTTATTTTGGCGGGAGGATGTTAGAAGCTGGACTTGATGTTTCTTTTTTTGTCAGGGAAAAACGAGCGGCACAGCTGGCTAGTGAAGGACTGAAAATCAACAGCCCTGAGGGAGATTTTGCAACAAAGGATTTCAAAATATATACAAATCCTGAAGAAATCAACGATATTGATTTGCTGATACTTGCTGTTAAAGGATACCATCTTGAACAGACTGTTCCCCAAGTGGAAATGATTGCGAAACAGACGGGGGCCTTTGTTCTTCCTTTATTAAATGGTATGGAGCATATCGAGATTTTACAAAACACGCTTGGAAAGGAAAAGGTAATTGGTGGGTTTGCTGCAATTATTGCGACATTAAATGAACAGGGACATGTCGTGCATACGAGTGGGAGCAGCATGATTAAATTTGGCGTACTTCATAGCGAACAGATGGAAGTATGCGATAAATTGGAAGAAATACATACAAGAGTCAAAACAAACATACTGAGAGAAGACGATATTTTAAAACATATGTGGAAAAAATACATCTTTATTACGGCCTTTTCCGGTATTACTTCAGCAACACAGCTGCCGGCAGGAGCTATTTTGAGTCATGAAGCTGTGTTCAAGGTTGCGAGAAACGTAGTCTATGAAATGAGCATGCTTGCTGAAAAAGAAGGCATTTCTTTATCAGAACAAGAAATTGAAGCAATGGCCAATCGAATCAAAAACCACAATAAAGATGCGACATCCTCGATGCATCAGGACATGAGAAAAGGAATGCCTATAGAAGTAGAGCATTTACAAGGCGGTGCCTTAAGATTAGCGGCTAAACACAATGTGAAGGTGCCGGTCATCGAAACCATTTATGGAATCCTAAAACCATACGAATTCGGTAAACCAAATTAATGGGACGCGTTTATCCATGTCTCATGGTGGGACAAGGGACCCGTCCCCATAGCCATCAAGCTAACAATAAAGGAAGAATATTAAATTTCCTTTTCTGTTAGCTTGATTTTTCCTTTATCACACTTATAAAAGTCGATCCCACGACAAATAAGCCCCAAAAGAGGCTTTTTTAAAATTTTCTCTAACCCTAAGTCAACTTGCGATAGCCATTGTTTGCTTGTAGGCGATCTTCAGAATATCAAATACAGTTTTCTTTTGTTGTCTCCGGCATTTTCTCCCATTTACTTTAATACTCTGATAAATCCTTATATACAATTCATCGAGAATGTTTTGATTTCCCACTATATCTTTAAAAAGAGATAGGCATTCCTTCGCAATGCTAATGGATTTATACTCACTTGTTTCCATTTGATGCTTTTTATAAAGCATTCTTCGACATTGAAATGCCAATGTTGAACTTAGAAGCAGTCGAATTAGAGTCCCATACAAATGGCATTCAAATCGTTCTTTTTTCATCTTCTTTACTCGTTGAATCTCAAATAATGATTTCCACGTTTTAAATAAAATTTCAATTTGCCATCTTAGTGAATACAATGGATGGATTTCTTCCTTTTTCACTTCGCTCTGTGGTATATTTGTTAAGTATATGTTTAATGAAATGTTTTTTTCTGCAGAAAGGGGCTTTTTCCCTTTCTTCTTTTTTTTATCTAAACTCAACTTTCTTTGTGCTTCTTGTTCCTTTGTTAGTTTTGCAATGACGACACGCGAAATGAGTGGTTTTTTGACCCAATAACCAACCTTAATGTTCTGTAATTCCATCACCTCGCCTCGCTTTAATTTTTTCTTTATCTTCTCCAAATCTATATTTACCCAATCTCCATTTTTTTCTTGTTGGTATAGATTCATATTATTTTTCATTCTCGATAGATAATAGCCCTGTCTTTGGTTAATATCGTCTAAATTACTTACGGAGAAATACCCTAAATCTCGTAAACACAGATCCCCATGTTTAATATCATCCCGAATGACTTTAGGGTAATTGTTATCATTTTCCCTTCCTTCCTGAACAAGAAGATGTAAAAAGGATGCTTGATACAGTTCATATTCCAGCTGTATTTTAACACCAGAGCCTCTCGTTCCTTTGTATTCCCCATAATTGGAGGGGACTTCAAAGGAAGTGGAATCCATAATTCGAATGCGTTCAAACAAGCGCTTTTCAATGATTGGTTTAGCTACCTGTTTTGAAAAGATAGATTCAAATATCTCCTTTAAAAATTTTACCGCTTGAGAATTGAAGCGTTGATTTAAACCTTCAGTTGTAAGCTCGAGACCAAATGTAGCACAAAGCTGCGCACAAAGTTGAACAAGACTTTTCTTTCCGAAGGAATCCCCTAAACAAGAACAAAGTAAGAGAAAATATTCAGGCTTTAATTTTGTTTTTCTTTTCATGAATCCTGTTTCTACTGCTTTTTCCTCAATATATGTCTTTGAAAAAACGCGCTTTAATTCTTGAAATAATAAATGTAATTCTTGATCTGCTATTATTGACAAAAAATACTCCCCCCAGTAGTTAAATTACCGGGAGAAGTATATATAATATTTGGCCTATTTGTCATTGAAAATGCTTAACTTGATGGCTATGGGGACGGGTACATTGTCCCAATTGCTCATCATTTCGAGTGTAATATCGCAAAAGCCTTTCCAATAGGAAGGCTTTTTTGTGTTTAATAGATTTGTTACTTCGATTTAATACTCCAAATGTTAAAAATTTACAAATTCTTAACACTACGTTCATTTCAAGTATGAAAAACTGTTTTACACTTAGTCTTTAAGGGGTAATGTCAGTTTCAAATGCCTTGTGGATAGTATGAAATGAGTCTTTACAGGAGGGGCAGGTTTCTAATAGTGAAGTTTTATGATTCTCAGTGAATTGCTCTGAGTCTAACAGCATAATTTTGTGAGCTCTAGTCAAAGATTCGTTTTGCGATTCATTCATTGGGAAAGCAGTACGAGAATGATAGAAAGAAAAAGATAATATCATGGAGGTATAACCTTGGACTCGTCTATATTAGCGTTTATTGATTATTTTAACTTTGCGATGTTTCTGTTATTTGCTTTGATGTATACGTATCAGTTTGTCTATATGTTTATCGCCTTTAAAGCAAAACGGAAAAAGAATACTGCGGAAAATAATGCCCATCTTCACAGGTATGCCGTGATCATCGCAGCGAGAAATGAAGAACTTGTCATCGGGCAGTTGATTAAGAGTATTAAAAATCAAAATTATCCAAGTGATTTAATTGATATTTTCATCATAGCAGACAATTGTACCGACCATACCGCACGGGTTGCTAGAGCCGCGGGTGCGATTGTCAAGGAGCGCTTCAATAAAGTGCAAGTCGGGAAAGGTTATGCTCTAGACTATATGTTGAAGATTATCGAAAGGGAATATTCAGCAAAAAAGTATGATGGATATTTTGTCTTCGATGCTGATAATCTATTAGATGAAAATTATATAGCGGAAATGAACAAAACATTCAATCAAGGATACAGAGTCATCACCAGCTATCGAAATTCGAAAAACTATGACCAGAATTGGATTTCTGCGGGTTATGGACTTTGGTTTCTCCATGAAGCGGAATATCTCAATCTGCCAAGAATGACACTGAAATCAAGCTGTGCAGTTTCCGGGACAGGATTCCTTGTGCATGCTGATGTCCTTAAAGAAAATGGTGGCTGGCATCACCATCTCCTAACAGAAGATATTGAGTTTTCCGTTTCACAAATTATTAAGGGAGAAAAGATCGGATACTGTAAAAAAGCGATGTTCTACGATGAGCAGCCCATTACCTTTCAGCAGTCGTGGAATCAGCGTTTACGTTGGGCGAAAGGCTTTTACCAGGTTTTCGTTAAATATGGCCGAGATTTAATTGGCGGAATTTTCAAAAGAAAACATAACCGTTTTTCCTGCTATGATATGACGATGACGATTATGCCGGCGATGCTGATCTCCTGTATCAGTATTCTGGTGAACGGTTCCTTTTACTTAGCGGGTCTGTTTGAACTAATTGAAGGAAAAGAAGTTATCCATGAAATTAATTTGGTCATGCTAAAGGCCTTTGTCTGGTATTATGGGGTATTGTTCCTTCTTGGGTTAATCACAACCTTGACAGAGTGGAGAAAAATCCATTGTTCAGGCTGGAAAAAGATTGTCTATACGATTACGTTCCCGTTGTTTATGTTTACCTACATTCCGATATCGATCGTTGCTTTGTTTAAGGATGTTGAATGGAAACCGATTGCCCATACGGTCGTGAAATCACTTGATGATGTACGCTGAAAACAAGAATAGAATAGTGAACCGGTTTGGAATCGGCAAGTTGATAAACTTGCCGATTTATTTGTTATCCCGCTTTGCTCCGGGGTATGAAGGACAAAATCGGGTAAATTAGTGAAAAAAAGTCCTTCCCCGGGTGCATGAAGGACAAAATTGAGTGAAACAGTGAAAAAAGGTCCTTCAATCGGGGTATGAAGGACAAAATCGGATGAAACAGTGAAAAAAAGTCCTTCATCAGGGGTATGAAGGACAAAATTGGGTGAAACAGCAGGAAAATGTCCTTCAAGCATCTGTCTATCATTGAAACAACTCAGTAATTACAATTTAACTCTCAGCCGTTGCTCTCTTTTCTTCCTCCATCAATGCAATAAACCGATCAAATAAATAGTTAGAGTCCTCCGGTCCCGGAGAGGCTTCAGGATGGTACTGGACAGTGAAAGCCGGGTATTTATTGTGCTTTAACCCTTCAACTGTACCGTCATTTAGGGCGACATGCGTGACCGTCAAATCTGTGCCCTTAATAGAGTCCATTGTCACTGTATAGCCATGGTTTTGCGAAGTAATTTCTACCCTATTCGTCTCCAGGTTTTTCACAGGATGATTGGAGCCGCGATGGCCGAACTTTAACTTTTCAGTATCTGCGCCACAGGCCAAGGCAACTAATTGATGACCAAGACAAATGCCGAATAGTGGAATTTTTCCGAGCACTCCTTTTATCATTTCAATTCCTTCTGTAATTTCCTTCGGATCCCCTGGGCCGTTGCTCAGCATAATCCCATCAGGACTTAGACGAAGTATTTTTTCTGCTGGAGTATCATAAGGGACAACAATCACATCACAATCCCGCTGTGTTAACTCGCGTAAAATTCCGTGTTTCATACCAAAATCAACTAGCACCACTTTATGACCTCGGCCTGGGGCAGGGTAAGAACGTTTCGTGGAAACCTGTCTTACTTGGTCTTTTGGCAAGTCAGCCTTCTTCAGGTCTGCAACAACTTCCTCTACGTTAACATCCATGCTGCAAATTCTTCCTTTTAATGCACCGTGCTCGCGGATTTTTCGCGTCAGTCTTCTTGTATCAATATCAGCTAATCCGGGGATATCCTTTTCCTTTAAAAAAGTATCAATGGGATACTGGCTGCGGAAATTGGAGGGAAACTCGCAAAATTCCTTCACAATCAGACCATTTACTGTCGGTTCAATCGATTCAAAATCATCACGATTAATGCCATAGTTTCCAATAAGCGGGTAGGTGAGTGTAACAATCTGGCTGCAATAGGAAGGATCTGATAATATTTCCTGATAGCCGGTCATTCCTGTGTTAAATACGACCTCTCCCATCATTTCTTTATCACTGCCGAATCCATTTCCTATAAAAACACTGCCATCTTCTAATATTAGTTGACGTTTCATTCCGGCCTTCTTCCTTTCCTCCATGCAAAAATATTCAATCTATTATTACGCGAATTTTAACCGCTGTCTATATTTTTTTTAACAAGCCTACTATTCCCCTTTTTACCATGATTATGTATAAAATGGAATTAGCAACATAATAGCAGTGTTTTTGCGGGAAGTATGAAGAGCATAATAAAAAAATCGGTGCGGACAATAAAAAAGAATTGTCTTGCTGCTTGATTCGTAAGAATAATGAATAATTTGTTAAGAAGGATAAGGTGAAACGATGACAAATATGAAAAAACAAATGGGGACAGGGTGGAACTTAGAGAATAGCTATGCACGCCTGCCAAGATTATTTTATAATCATCAAAATCCTGCTCCTGTGCGTACGCCTAAGCTTGTTATTTTCAATGAAAAGCTTGCTGATTCACTAGGGTTAAAAGCTCAGACGCTGCAAAACGAAGAGGGTGCAGAAATATTTGCCGGCAACAAGCTGCCGCAAGGGGCATCGCCGCTTGCCCAGGCTTATGCGGGACATCAATTCGGTCACTTTACGATGTTAGGCGACGGCCGAGCAGTTCTGCTTGGGGAACAGATTACCCCCCAAGGTGAGCGGCTGGATATACAGTTGAAAGGTTCAGGCAGAACCCCATATTCCCGCGGCGGCGATGGCCGGGCAGCCCTGGGTCCCATGCTGCGCGAATATATTATTAGTGAAGCGATGTATGCGCTTGGAATTCCAACTACACGCAGCCTGGCAGTTGTCACAACGGGTGAGGATATCATTCGTGAGACTGTATTGCCGGGTGCGATTGTGACACGAACAGCAGACAGTCATCTGCGCGTTGGTACATTCCAATACGCGGCAAACTGGGGCTCGGATGAAGATCTGCGTGCGTTGGCAAATTATACGATTGACCGTCATTATCCAAATCTAGCAGAGGCTGAGAGCCGTTATCTTGCCCTGCTTAAAGCGGTCATCAATCGTCAATCTTCTTTAATCGCGAAATGGCAGCTCGTTGGGTTTATCCATGGCGTAATGAATACCGATAATATGACGATTAGCGGGGAATCCATTGATTACGGACCGTGTGCATTTATGGATGCCTACGATCCGAAAACGGTATTCAGTTCGATTGACAGGCAAGGGCGTTATGCATACGGTAATCAACCGTATATTGGCGGCTGGAATCTGGCTCGCTTTGCTGAAACCTTGCTCCCGCTTCTGCATGATAATGAAAAGCAGGCGATAGAAATCGCTGAAGAAGCCCTTGCCGACTATAATGAGCAGTTTCAATCCTATTGGCTGGCAGGCATGAGGGCCAAACTTGGCTTATTGAACGAAGAAAAAGAGGATGAAACACTCATCGCAGACTTGCTCAAAATGATGGAGGCCTATCAAGCTGATTACACAAACACCTTCCGAGCGCTGACTTTTGAAAGTTATGAGAATGCTGCTTTGTTCCAGAGCAAGGAATTTATCGATTGGCATAAACAGTGGAAGGCAAGACAAGAGAGGCAGGATAAAACAAGCGAACTTTCACAAGGGGTGATGCGAAGCAGTAATCCGGCAGTGATTCCGCGAAACCACAGAGTAGAAGAGGCACTGAAGGCCGCAGTGGAAGAAGGGGATTACAGCGTGATGGAGAAACTGCTGCATGTTCTGGCAAAACCATTTGCCCACACTCCTGATCAGGTAGAATACTGCAAACTGCCTAAGCCGTCAAAAATTCCATACCGCACGTTTTGCGGAACCTGATGGGAACAATTCAAAAGCTTCGTAAATTTCAATAATACAAAAATGGAGGTAATGGATTATAGCCATTATCTCTCTTTTTGTATAAACGAAAAACCAAATGGTTCAGGGAAGCTTTTAAAGTTGCACTAAAAAAGTTCTCTATAAATAATAACTTGGTTTGCCAACAAAATTCATCCAACTGTGGGACCCTGTATGTCTTCGATTTAAACAGTTTAGCACATACAAAATAGAGCTGTAAGTATCAGATTGTTATTGAGTCAGAGTACAGAAGACATAATTATGAATTTATAGATATTTCATATTAATTGATTTATAACAAATACAGAAATATATAGATACTTTGATCAACATAAAAAAAGATTCCCTTTGTTTATGTTAGATTTAGTATTTGGTTTAGAAGATCATTCCTCTATCTAGCTGATCTATAAGTAAAAATGTATATAGTGAAGGAGAAGCCCGAAGCAAATTAGGGCTTTGTTTTTTGTTCAAATAATGGATGAACAAACAATCCCCCGGGAAACCTAAGCAAAAAGTGCTGAAAGGGGCATGGAAATGAATGAAATACCATCCAAAGTAGAAGGAATGCAATTTGATTTGTATGAATTGGAGCTTGCCTTAAAGCCGCTTGGCTATTCCATTGGCGGCAACTGGGATTATGACCATGGCTATTTTGATTATAAATATAGTGAAGAAGAGGGCTATGAATATGTCCGGCTGCCATTTCGGGCCATTGAAGGTCAATTAGACTCACCAGGGTGTAAGGTGGAGCTTGGACGTCCATTTGTCTTGTCCCATCAGTATCAAGCTGGGGTAGATGACCATGCGGCAGTTGGAACCTTATCCGCAGGATTGAATCAATTTGCTGAACCGGAGGATAAGGATGCCTCCCTTTCGCAGGATAGTGTCCAAATCGGGCAAAACATTGTTCAAAAATTAGAAGAAACCTTGCTGTAACCGATAAATAAAGGATCATGCGGATTTTCCTTCATGATCCTTTATTTTCCTCGATAGAATCACCACATCATCATGTCCCCCCTGGTAAATAATAAATTTGATTATTTATCTTAGAGGAGTGAGGGGCTATGACCGCGAATGAATTACAGCAATCGTATATAAATATAGGCGGAATAAATTTGTACTGTGAATACTTGTTAAATGACAAACCCCCATTATTTCTTATCCATGGCTTCGCCTCTTCAACCTATACATTTCGCCGTATCATTCCCTTACTGCAGCAGCAGTTTTCCATTATTGCGGTAGATCTCCCTGGCTTTGGAAAAAGTGAAAAGCCAACCTGGTTTATCTATAGTCTGCAAAATTATGCAGAGTTAATGATTCAATGCATCCGTCATTTTGATATTCCCAGCACCCATATTGTTGCCCATTCGATGGGAGGACAAATTGCCTTGAATATGGCCAGAATGGCTCCCAAGAAAATCAATAAATTAATCTTACTCTGCAGTTCGGGATACTTAAGACGAGCAAGAAAATCTCTAATTCTCAGTTCCTATTTACCCTTTTTTGAAAGACTCGTCCATTATCATGTCAGAAAAAAAGAAGTGATCGATCATTTAAAAAATGTATTTTATAATCACAGTTTAATTAGCGATGAAATCATTGATGAATTTGCCCGCCCACTTAAGGAAAGGGGCTTTTATCAAGCGTTGGTCAGACTGTTGCGCCACCGCGAGGATTTAGAGCCCTATCAGCTGCAGGAAATTCAAGTCCCAACATTATTGATTTGGGGTGAAGAGGACAAGGTCGTTCCTGTACATATCGGTCATCGCTTAGTCCGCGATCTGCCTCAAGCGCAATTAATTACTTATGAAAAAACAGGACATTTAATTACCGAGGAAAAACCGGAGCATATTTTTGAAAATATTCTAAGGTATACAGGGCAGCCGATTTAATATTGCGATGATCTTTATTTTCTAGAAAAAGGCAGGGCAATTCAATCGAATTAGCTCTGCCTTTTTTATTATGGAGGAATGGAAGGTTAAATGTTTATATTGCCAAACATGTTTTGCAGGGATCTCTCATTTTCTACAGTAAGCGGGTTGTTTTCTTTGGAAGAATAGGTCAGTTTCTGATAGTCTAAAAGAGAAAGCAATGATCATATGCGAGCATTAATAAAAACTGAAAAATGGAAATATACATGCAATAGAAACTTGAAAAAGAGGTAATGTTATGATGAATCATGATTTCATTAAAAACGAGGATGTATCCTACAAGGAGGCTGAACAGAATGCGGTTCATTACTTTCAACTGATCAGTAAATTGGTTACAGAGAAATCTTACATCCCTGTGCTAACAAAAGATTTTCAAACCTGGAAACAAAACCATATTCATCATTCATTACTGCCATTTTCATATAGAAAGAGTAAACTTGATTCCCGCGATTATCGCGGTTATATTCAATGGATGCATCATAAAGGGAAATTGGAACTTTATCTTGATCGCAGTGTTTCCTATATTTTTATGCGGGATTTGGGGAAAGCTTTGGATTCACCCGAAACAGAGGGCGGCATCCGCCGTTTTACTGCTAGTTTAAAAAGATATTTACTTCAATCTTCCTCTAAGAGTGGGGAAAATATCGAGATGTTCAGTGTGGCGCAAATGTACCGCTGGGGTCAAAAAGAAGGGATTGAATCTGCTGTCATCTGGATGCTCAACAAAATAAAAATCGTTTCTTCTCATATCCCGGATGGAATGGATGCGGAGCAAGCAAAGCGGAAGTTAATGAAAATTATCGGGGGGGTGCTTATTCATGAAATGGATGTGATGGGTACCGGTGTTCCGCAGGAAGAGCGTACGAAAAGGCTTGATAAGGCGATAAGACTAGGTTATTCTTATGGACTGACCTACCCCTTCATTGATGATCTCCTCGATTCAGAGGTTTTATCGGAACAGGAGAAAATCCGATATTCTAATATGATTCGCAAAACGCTTATTACAGGGATAGTCCCTGAATTAGGGAAGTGGAATGGCAAAAACCGTGACTTGATCCGATTCATTCATGCTGAGCTTCGTGAAGCTTTTGAATATATTAAGGCCAATCAGCGGCGGGAGACCTTCCAATCCTTTTTTGAACAGGCGTATGTATTTTTGCAATCTCAAGAAACCGACCGCAGAAAGGATTTGGCGAACCCCGGTTACACAAATGAAGAGCTTTACATTCCTGTCATTTTAAAATCCTACTCATCGCGTTTAATCGTTCGTTCTGTTATCAGCGCAAATGCAGATAAAGGCTTTGAAGACAGAACCTTCTATTACGGCATCTACAATCAGTTGGCGGATGATTTCGCTGATATGTTTGATGATTTTCAGAGTGGCGCCGTAACACCTTATACGTATTTTTTAAAATACCATAAAGAGCGACCTGATTTAATTAATCCTTTTCAATTGTACTGGGCTGTTATCTCCTATTTAATTCATGATGTCTACAACTCCGATGAGAAGACTCGCGAGGTTATCCTCAATCGGGCGATAAATGGGCTCAAGCGATTTAAGACACGAGTTGGTAAGAAAAAATATAAAGAATTAATGGGGCTTTTTATGTCTGAAGTACCGGAGTTCAACCGTACCATTCAGCATTTGGTGAAAAAAGCGGATGATGTTGATTTCTTCGATAAGCTGCTTCGCGATCAGATGCTTACCGTTCTAAAGCGGGAGCAAAAAGAGCGGGATGAATTCTCTGATTTGCTTAAAATAGTGCGGAATGAGATAAATGACATTTTGCCTATTATAAAAGATGGAATGGAATCCCAGACACAGACATCCATTATTGAGGCGGCCAATTACAGTCTTGTGGGAGATGGAAAGCGATTGCGGCCGATGATTACCTGGGTGATGGGTGTAAAGGAATTTGGACTGAACCGCTCTGCCGTGGTTCCGATGCTGCGGGCGCTGGAATATATGCATACGGCCTCCCTAATATTTGATGATCTGCCGTCCCAGGATAATGCATCGTTCCGCAGGGGACGAGAAACCCTCCATCATGTCTATACTACTGCAGAGGCTGAGTTGACGGGGTTATTTTTAACACAAAAAGCGGTTAAAGAATTAGCGTCACTTAAAGGGTTTGACTCGCAGGATGTGCTGCGATTAATTCAATACTCCTCACAGGTTACAATGGATATGTGTATGGGACAGGCAATGGACTTGGCTTCCAAAGGAAAGCAACTGTCGCTAGAGGAACTGAATACGATGTGTTTTTACAAAACCGGTATTGCCTTTGAGGCTTCTCTCATCATGCCGGCAATCGTCGCTCAAGCGGATGAAGCTGAAATAGCTGCTTTAAAAAAATTCGCCCGTCATGCGGGGATTGCTTTTCAGATCAAGGATGATTTGCTTGATGTAGAAGGAGACTTGGATTTGCTTGGAAAACCAGTCGGCAAGGACGCAGAAAACCATAATTCAACCTTTGTCTCTGTACTAGGTCTTGAAGGTGCGAAAAAAGCGATGTGGGATCATTATTGTCATGCCATTGAGTCATTAAGGGAAGTCCCGCGCAATACAGCCTTTTTAAAGCATTTGCTGGATTATTTGGTGAACAGGGAAAGATAATAAGAGCAGACTAAAAAACAGCTGTCCGACAAGCTAAAGGGACAGCTGTTTTTGCTTAGGTTTTTTAATCCTTTATGGGGCTTTTTAAGGATATTTTGTTAGTATATAGGTGAAAGTGAGTTATAAATTGAACAAAATTTTTTATATTAAAGCTATGTTAAACTTGGTTGTTGATTTCCGTTGCAGGCACTTCGCTTTCCTGCGGGCGATCGCCGAGCCTCCTCGACACTTCGTTT
>CALGSR010000417.1 GCA_937902115.1 uncultured Bacillus sp.
TGAAGGTGGAAAATATGGATACAATTTTTTCATCGGTGGATAAAAATGTGGATAACCTGGAAAATTATCCACAAATTGCACAAGCCGCTGATCTATTAAGTAAAAATGAAGTCGTTGCTTTTCCGACGGAGACGGTTTATGGCCTCGGAGGGAATGCGAGAAGTGATGAAGCGATTCGGAAAATTTTCAGGGCAAAAGGGAGACCGAGTGACAATCCGTTAATTATACATATTGCTGAAAGAGAGCAACTGTGTGAATTTACTTTAGAGGTGCCGGAGAAGGCAGAGAAGTTGATGGAATATTTCTGGCCGGGTCCCTTAACGGTAATTCTTCATTATAAAAAAGGCTCCTTGTCTGATGAGGCGACAGCAGGATTGGATACTGTCGGGGTGCGCATGCCGGATCATCCGGTGGCTTTGGCGTTAATTAAGGCAGCAGGTCTGCCAATTGCTGCACCGAGCGCGAACCAGTCCGGTCGGCCAAGTCCGACAAGCGCTTTGCATGTAATGGAAGACTTGGCTGGGAAAATTGCTGGGGTTGTTGATGGCGGTGCGACAGGAGTCGGAGTGGAATCAACGGTCATCGATTGCACGACGGCTATTCCTCTCATCCTAAGGCCGGGCGGGGTGACAAGAGAAGAGATTGAAGAAGTAATCGGCGAAGTAGCCGTCGATCCGGCTCTGACAGATATGACGGAACAGCCAAGATCCCCGGGAATGAAATACCGCCACTACGCTCCGGACGCTCCGCTAATCCTCGTGGACGGAGGTAGAGAGGACTTACAGGAATTTATTAATGAAGGAAAAAAGGAAGGCTTGAAAATTGGCGTCTTAACAACGAAGGAAAACGAAGACTACTACGACGCAGATTATATCTTTGCCTGTGGCGAGCGGGCCCAGCTTGAAACGGTCGCCAGCTCGATTTATGAAGCACTGCGCAGCTTTAATAAGGCAGATGTCGACGTCATCTACAGCGAAATGTTCCCAACTGAAGGCGTTGGCCACGCCATCATGAACCGCCTCATGAAAGCAGCCGGCGGGCGCGTAGTAAAAAAATAAAATTTGGTGCCAGGCACCGAAAAAAGATATTTGTCCATATCTGGTGGACAAATGTCTTTTTTTATTGAGTTTTTGCTTATGTATCAGGATAAATCTTATGCAGTCTTTCTACATTCTATTTATTCTTAAAATAATAGGAGTGAACAATTAAGGCGATGATATATTCCGGACGGTCCTCCTGTACGTCAAATACTTGCATGCCGCTAATCAAGTGCTTTCGTTTTAAGGTGCCCATTTGTGCTCCATCACAGGTAAGGGAAATTGCTGAGTTCACTGTTATCGCGGAAGTGGTAAACGATGTGTCGGGAAACTCAAATTTGATTACTTCTTTTAATTTCGTACTGTTTTTCAGAGTAATCAGAGTCTCTGCCTTTCCGATAGGCTCTCCGTTTTTATAAACTTTCCATCGATCTTGCTGGGGAAACAACTTACCGCGCTGCCAGCGGATATCGTACAGATCTTCATCCACTTTTATTTTAAGCGACAAGTACGAATCGGTGCCGAAAATATCAGCTAGTATATATTTCCATTTTTCGGGGAAATAGCGCTTGACAGAACCTCTTTGTTCATTGCCTTTAAAAAGCGGCTTTTCAATCATTAATGATTTTTGCAGTTGATAGAATGACCACTCTGTCAGATCGTCTGGCTGATAAGCCCGTTCTTTATTGGCGAATTTTTTACTAATGATAAAAATAACCAGAGCAGTAAGCGGCATCAGACAAACGACCGCTAACGAGAGCAGTTCGAATTCACCATAAACGACGTAGCGGGCAAGTAAAGCGATTAAAGCCAAAATAAAAAGTACAATTAGTTCAATCATGAAAATCACCTCAAAAGGTTTACAGATCTATAGCTATAATAGTTTCATTTTTCTGCAAGTAGTGACTAGTACTGTGAAAAGACATTTGTCCATATACAGTAGATAAATTTCTCTTTGCTATTTCTCAGCAAAGGTTGGCGCATAATTCGGCAAAAGATCTTGTCCATTTCGCCGCTTCTATCTTGAAAAGGACGTGCATATGGTTTACTGAGGGGGAGTGGGGATGCCGTCAATCATAGGAGAATTGGTGACGATTATCATAATGGCCTTTGCCTTGGGAATGGATGCCTTTTCTGTCAGTTTAGGAATGGGCATGTATAAGCTGCGCTTAAGGCAGGTTTTTACAATTGGGATTACGATTGGGATTTTTCATATTATTATGCCGCTCCTCGGAATTATCGCGGGCCGGTTTTTATCTGCCCAATTTGGCGAAATTGCCACGTATATCGGCGGGGGATTATTGCTGCTCTTAGGGGTGCAAATGATGTGGTCAAGCTTGTCAAATGAGCGCGGATCTTTAATTACACCAGCAGGATTAGGGCTGCTGTTTTTTGCCTTGAGCGTAAGTCTGGACAGTTTTTCTGTTGGATTGTCACTGGGGATATTTGGAGCGAGAACATTGGTTGTTTTGATTATCTTTGGTGCGGGGGCAACTCTTTTGGCTTGGCTTGGACTGCTAATCGGACAAAGAGTGCAGGGACTGCTGGGGAAATACAGCGAAGTCTTAGGAGGGGCAATCCTCTTTCTCTTTAGCCTGAAATTATTAATCCCTTTTTAACAATCCCACTTAAACACCTGCCGGGTAGGTGTTTTTTCTGTCATCTATGAAGTTTGCCTTTGCTTATAAAACCACGGGATTAAGGTTTTATCGAATGCAAAAACTTAATATTCATAAAAAATTTACAATTTATATTATGTGAATGTTTTGATTTATAAAAGACAACGGTCTAAACTTAACGGGAAAGCCCTTTTGCAAAAATTGTAAAAAGGAAACGAATGGTATCGAATGAGGAGGTCATGTCTTGAAACGCCGGTCAAGAAAAAGCTTTATTTCTATTATTTTATGTTTGTTCGTTCTGCTATTTTCTTTTCTTCCTGTAGCATCTATATCCGCTGAAGAAATCAGTCCAACTGTGGAATCGCCTGATGCACAGCAAAGCGCCCCCACAGAAAAAACAACCCCATCGGGAATTCCACTTTCTGAAGTTGAGGGATTCGTTGATGGGTATGTAGAAGATTATATTGGAAAAACCGTTCCGGGAGCAGCGATCGTTGTGCTTAAGGACAATCAGGTTGTCCTATCGAAGGGTTATGGCTATGCCGATATTGAAAAGAAAATTGAGGTGAATCCGGAGAATACGGTATTTGAATGGGGTTCCATCTCAAAGCTGTTCGTCTGGACATCTGTCATGCAGCTGGTCGAGCAGGGGAAGCTTGATTTAAATGAAGATATCCGCAATTACTTACCTGAAGGCTTTTTAACAAAGCTGAAATACGATGAGCCGATCACATTGCTGAATTTAATGCATCATAATGCCGGATTTGAAGAGTATGTCTTTGATTTAGGCTATGGTGAACCGGATAAAGTGAGGTCTTTGGAAGAGGGATTGAAGCTTTCCGAGCCGAATCAAGTGTATAAGCCGGGTGAGGTCGTTTCCTATTCCAATTTCGGCACGGCACTGGCCGGGTTTATCGTTGAAAGGATTGCCGGCCAGGAATTTTATCAATATGTGCAAGAGAATATTTTTGCAAAAGTAGGCAGTGACAATACATCAATCCATCCGACATGGAGTGACAAGCCGGGTTTGATTGAGAATAAGGCGGCAGGCTATCGGAATACGGGTCCGTCCAAATTCAGTGAATCGATTTGGTTCTATGTTTCGATGTATCCGGCCGGTTCAGCGAATGGTCCTGTGGTTGATTTGGCCAACTTTGCTTCCGCATTAATGCCGCAGGAGGGAGAAGAATCTTCGCTCTTTCAAAATCAAGCCACACTGAACGAAATGTTATCACAAAGCTATACAGCTAATGAGAATGTTCCCGGGATTGCCCATGGTTTTTGGGAATATCAAGGTAAAGGCCGCGGACTGACCCATGGAGGCAATACCGCTGTCTTCTCGAGCAATTTTCATATTGTTCCTGAGGAGAACTTTGCAGTCATCATACTGACGAATCAAGGGGGAGAAATGGATCTTTGCTTTGGCTTGATGAAGGAACTTGTCGGAGAGAAGGAAATTTCCGTTTCAGCCGAAAAGCTGCCCGATGTTTCGGAAGTGGAGGGGGCCTATACGATGGCCCGCAGACCGCATGGCGGATTCCTGAATTTTTATTACGATCTGCTTTCGCTAAAAGTTAAAGCGGTGAATGACAATGAAATCCAAATGGGGATGCTGGGGATGGAGGGGACTTATGTACAGACAAGTCCTTACGTGTATCAAAAAACAGAAGGACATGTCATGCTTGATACGATGAGCCCGGTTTATTTCCATGTAAAGGATGGAAATCCGACACAGATATCGATGTCAATTACAGATCTGCTGCCACTTGAAAAAGGGAAAACAACCCCTTATCTCATTATAAGTGGGGTTCTGTTAGCGCTAAGTTTTGCCTATTTCATCATTGCTCCGTTTGTTCTTTTAGTGCGGGGAATCATTAGAAGAAAGAGAAAGCTTCCCGCACAAGCAACTCAACGTATGCATGGTGCGCTCATTTTATCAGGAACAGCCCTCGTGCTGAATAATGCTTTATTGTTGGTTCGAATGTTGGTGAATCCATTTACTGCCTATTCCGGGGTTTTGCCTCACATCATCCTAAACTACGGATTAACTGCATTGAGTGTCATTCTAATCGGAGTGTTAATCGCGAAAGGACGGAAGGTGGAATTCACGCGAGGTCAGAAATTCTGGAGAGGATTCTCAGTAGCGATGACGCTAATTCTGATTATCCTCATGGTTTATTGGCAGTTTTATAGCGGAGCTTAGCGTGAAAAAAGCCTTTGATAATAGGGAGGAAAGTCATTTAGTTGATTTCATCCTTAGTCAAAGGCTTTTGCTATGATTTTCATCATTTTGTTATTATTTAGCTTGATGGGTATGACGTGAATGAGTTTGACTAGGTCACGAGTAACGTAGTGAACCGATACACATCAGACGGTATTGGGGCAACGCAAAGGTTAACGGCACCTTTGCAGAAAATGTGACAAATAGAGGAATTCTTTGTGAAGTCTATCAGTTAAAAGGAAGTCAGTTTATAATAAATAAATAGGGGGTTTAGGACAAATGAATCATATATTATTTGTTTGCACGGGAAATACATGCAGAAGCCCGATGGCTGAGGCGATGCTGAGAAGTATGAATATACCCGGAGTTGAGGTGAAATCTGCCGGTATTTTTGCAGAGAATGGGAGTTATGCATCAACAAATGCAATGAAGGTGTTAAATGAGTATCATATCCCCCATAATCACCAGTCCTCACAATTAACTGAGGGATTGGTCAATTGGGCCGATTATATCTTGACGATGACAACGGGACATAAGCAAGCGGTTGCAGGGAGTTTTCCGCGTGCGATTGAAAAAACATTTACCTTAAAGGAATTTGCCAAAATCGATGGCTATCAAGATATCGCCGATCCTTACGGCGGGTCTGTTGAAACGTATCGCAGGGCATTCCTGCAAATAAAGGAAGCAGTTGAAAAAAGCATTCCACTTTTTATCGATGAAGAAAAATAGCCATTAGTGTACGTACCCGGGTGCAGCGGAGACTGCCATCTTTAGGAGCTATCAACAGCTATTAAAAAATCATAACAACAAAACGTAGCATTTTGTTGTTATGAAGTGTTTATTGCTCTCCAGCCCTAGTGAGTGTAGTCTTTCGAAAGTTAGATAGCACGATGAACTACGTTAGAACGGTAAGATAGATGGCAATATCAACTTTCTAATCATTTGGATGGAAATCTGCTTATTGCAACATTGAAACGTGATGACTTCACTTGTCAAAAATGCGGAAAAACTGATGGCCAATTAGAGGCTCACCATATCATACCAAGGCGCTTACGCGGGGAAGATTCCATTTTCAACCTCATTACACTGTGTTCAAACTGTCACGAAAGTATTAATGGTATTGAAATGCAGTACGCGGAGGAATTTTACAAAATAGTTAAAGGAAAACCAATTTACACAAAGGATGCCATGCACGTTATGCAAGGGAAAAACTACTTGCGTAGGGAACTAGAAAAAATAGCACCAGTCAGCCTAACAACCGGTGGTGACACCGCAAATAAGCGAATTGATTGGGGCGTAACTAAAACTCATTCCAATGATGCAATTGTTATCGCTAATTTACCCATAATCGCTAGTCGTGTCGAATTGAGAGATTGGAACATTAAGCCTATGAGGCGTAAGTCAAAGTCGAAAACAGATATAATGGAAGGTTTTAAACATCGTGACTTTGTTTGTTATTCAAAACGAAACGGTGAAAAATATTACGGTTATATTACTGCTTTATATCCCAATAGAAAGCAATTCAATATGACCACAAATGAAGGTAAAATATTAAAACGTTATGGGCTAAAATCTTTAAAACTAATATGGAGATTTAATAAAATTTACTGTTTATAAAGGGAGGTGAATTC
>CALGSR010000418.1 GCA_937902115.1 uncultured Bacillus sp.
AACGATTCACCCTTGTTAGCTGTTCTTTTTGAACTTTTTCAGTGGCCTCAACCCGGAACCCTGTCCCTGCCAGCGAGTGAATCCAAATTAATTTAAATTCATAGAGGGCATCTTCTCCCTTTCTCTGTATATAAAGAGTGAAAGGAGCGGATGCATAATGGCAGAAGCAATTATTTCAAGTTCAAGGTTGGTCATGAGTTATGAAACAGGGATGGACGAAAAGGGCAATCCGATTTACAAGGCAAAGTCCTATGCCAATGTAAAAGAGGACGCAACCGCCGATGGATTGTATCAGGTGGCACAGGCACTGGCTTCCTTATCGAATTATGATTTAAGCAGTGTGAAGCGTAACGATGTTTCAGATTTAGTTTAACTAGACATTAGGGTGGGACAACGTACCCGTCCCCCTGTCCCATTGAGGGCTGGGACAATGAACCTGGAACCCTGTCCCTATTAAAGAGAGGATGATTTTGATGGCAAAAACGATTGAACTTCTTTTTACAAGTACGAATGGAAAAAATTCAAAGCTGACTGTGGATAATCCGGTGGAGCCGATTGATCCGGTTGCAGTTAAACAGGTGATGGAGCAAATTATCACCGTCAATGTCTTTAGCGGCACGAATGGAGAATTTGTCGCGGCAGCCGAGGCGCGTCTTGTTGAGCATAATGTAACAGAGTACGAGTTAGTGTAAAGCAACGGGACGAATGGGGGGACAGCCCGCTGGCCCCTTCCTCGGGCATGAGGGTCAACTTCGCCCGGGGTACTCCCGCTCACGTAAGACTTATTTTTGTAAAAAAATGATCAACAGGCTGCTTCCTCCACGAAGCAGCCTGTTCTTATAAACTAGCAATCTTATTCTATCAGAAAAGAGGTGGTCACGATGGAGCAAATCATGCCATTCATCAGTGAAGTCGGCTTTCCGATAGCTGTTACCCTGTATCTTCTCTATCGGATTGAGGTCAAACTGGATATGGTCATCCAATCCATTCAAGGCCTGCCGGAAAAAATAAAACACTAGTGGGACATGGGACCTGGAACCTTGTCCCAACCTTATGAACGACTGGGACAAGGAACCCGGAACCCTGTCCCACCCATTTTCTCATCAATTTCTAATCTTCCTTTCGCTAGATTCTCATTTTCCAAGGCTATAGTAAAAGTATAGAAAATAAGATGTGAAATTAAAGGAGGATATCAAAATGAAAAAGAAACTGTTAATTGGTACGTTAGGGGCTGCGCTTGTATTCGGTGGTGCATTTGCGGTTGGGGCTGCAAAAAATGATGATGGACGTCCAGTTGAACAATCCAAGACTGAGCGTACATTATTAAGTGTAGATGAGGTTAAAAACATCGCCCTTCAAGAGGTAAACGGGGTCATAGAAGAAATTGAACTTGAGAGTAGATCAGGAAATAAAGTGTACGAAGTGGAAATCGAAAAAGATGAGGTCGATTATGACCTGACCATTGATGCCTATTCCGGGGAGGTTTATACCATTAACGGCGATGATGACGACGATGATGATATTACCCGTTCAAATCCGACTCAAAACAAGCAAGACATCATTTCGCAAGCGGATGCAGCAGCCATTGCTGAAAAGACAGTGAACGGAAAAGTAATCGAAATTGAAAGAGATTCGGACGACGGTGTGATTAAATATGAGGTCGAATTGAAAACAGACCGCGGCGAAGCAGAAGTGGAAATTGATGCAGCAACCGGAAAAGTACTTGAAGTGGAATGGGATGATTAATCAAGCAGGGACAAGGTTTGATCTGACCCCCAAAATAGAATTGGGAACAGGGACAAGGTTCCAGGTTCATTGTCCCAAAATAGAATTGGAAATATAGCTGAAAGACATTTAGCGAAAATTGTGACCAGATTAAAAACCTATTCTTTTTTTTAAAAAAACAGGCCGCTCCCTCCAAGAAGCGGTCTGTTCTCATAAGCTGACTATCCCAGAAAACTATGAAAATACAGCAATTTTACGTGCGATTGACTCTGTCAAACGAGATGCTACCTTTCGAACATGGACATGGAATTTCCTGTAAAATAAAGACCCCCGGCTAACGACCGGAGGCATTGAAAATCCTGCTGCATTTGGACGAAACTATTACACTAGGAAATGAAACGCGAGAACCGTCCCCACTCTTCAAGGGAGTGGGATTTTGATTTGCCCTTTTTCTATTTGAAGGCCGACTTTTATATAGATAGGGCCGTTTACTGGTTGAGCGGGCGGATATAGTATTTCTAGTTTTTCAATGGATTTTCCGGGCTGCAGATTGTGTTCCTCCACTACATCCCAGCAGCCGGATCCCCCGCGCCATGTACTTCCCACATGCGATTCTCCTGCTTCAGTTGAAGTATATAGACGAGCGGACATTCCTTGATCGCAGCCGCCGTTATAGCTGACATATGGAACGGGTTTATCGCTGACATTTGCCGCTTTGATTTTTACATAAATCTTATTCTGCGTCGGGGCTATGGAAATTTCCTGCTTTAACCCATCCGCTTCGACCGTCTTGTTCATTGTAAATTCAGGGTTGCTGGTATGGAATTTTAACGTTTCAGGTCTGGCAAGATGTTCTCCTGCTTCGTTTCGTACCCCTTGCTTGATATGGATGGTATAAACCTCGTTAAATTCATAGAGATCCCCTAAAAGAATTTCGACCCTCTCTGGGTTACCCTTGGCATTAGCAGGCATAACTAAATGCTCCTTCTGATCCCGTTCACGGATGACATAGATATTCTCGCCAAGGGAACTCCAATCAACAGCATCATTAAATTGGATCGCCCATTTCGTGTCAATGTCTCCCTCCGCAGTCGCAGTCCGCTTTTCCCAGCCTGGAATCGATTCAATTGCGAAGCTAGGATACAATCGGAAGGAAGGCTCCAACGTACGAGTCATAAATCCAGAGAACTGACCGCGGGTAACCGGTTTATCCGGGCGGAATGTAGAATCCGAATACCCTTGAGCGATCCCATTTGCATTCGCATTTATAATAGATTCATAGGCTGCTTGATTTGGCGAAACGTCCGAAAATGGGTTCGTACGATTGAATTCCTCCAATTCAAATGCTCTGTCTAGAAAAATAGCCATCTGTCCGCGCGTCACAGGTTCAAATGGCCTGTAAGTGCCGTCGGAGTAGCCCTTGATAATCCCTTTTTCAACAGCAGCTGCAATATAACCGGAACCCGTTACCTTTGCCGTCACATCGCGAAACTTCGTATTCGTTGCTTTGCCGTCTAAACCGAGGGCACGTCCAATCATAATCGCAGCCTCAGCCCGAGAAACAGAAATATTTGGCTTGAAAACTCCTCCTTCATATCCGGAGATAATCTTTTTCGAGGAGAGATATTCGATTTCCTCATAAAATGTATGACCTTCAGAAACATCCTTAAACGTCCCCGCTGCTACACCCGTCAATGGCAGCGCCAAACAAACCGCCAGTATGACAACAACTAAACTAAATAACCTACGCAAAACGCCCACCTCCCAAAATATGGTATCTACAACCATATTATATCACGCAAAACAATCGATATTTTCAATAATTTTGACAGATTGTGGGACAACGAACCCGGTCCCCTGTCCCACCTCCCAGGCCGTGAATAGCACCCGAGTATTTCGGAAAAGCTAGACAGGGCTATTTCTAGCGTAAGGAATATTGCGGACGGGAAATGGGTTGACACATACAAAGTTAAGGCGTTTAGTTTTCCAATTTACGCTGAAATTGGTATAGTTATCTTGAATTCAAATTAAAAAGGATAGGTGATCAATTTGACGAAAATCGGTATTATCGTTGGAAGTCTTCGTAAAAATTCTTTTTCAAAACAAATCGCTGATAATGTAGTGTCTTTATTGCCGGCAGGATATGAAGCAGAGTTTGTTGAAATCGGGAACCTGCCTTTGTTTAACCAGGATTATGAGGGAGACCTCGGAACGCCGGCAGAATATACATCATTCCGCAATACAATCAAAGCATTAGATGCCGTATTATTTGTCACGCCCGAATATAACCGCTCCATCCCTGCTGCTTTGAAAAATGCACTCGATGTAGCATCCCGCCCTTATGGAGAAAGTGTGTGGAGCGGAAAGCCCGCAGCCATCATCAGCCAATCTCCAGGTGCACTGGCTGGATTCGGTTCCAACCACCACTTGCGTCAAGTCCTTACCTTTTTAAATATGCCCGTCGTTCAACAACCAGAGGCCTATATTGGTTCTGTCCATGAATTATTAGATGAAAACGGGAAACTGAATGGAGAAACAACACAATTCCTTCAAAGCTTCGTGAATGAATTTGATCATTTGATTAAGAAATATCAATAATTTAAATATTCAAGAGAACGCAAGGTTTGCTTCATATACCTTGCGTTTTTTCTTTGTGGGACAACGTACCCGGTCCCTCGTCCCATTTAAATGAAACGCGAGAACCGTCCCCACGTTTTAGTTGTAGAAAAATATAGAATTTTCGAAACTTCTCCTTTGGTATAACGTATATAAGGTGAAATGCGTTGGTAAGTATTGGACCGATGTATTAACCCGCAAAAGAATTGAGGAGTAAGCATGTTGAAGGTTTCCATATTTTTATCGATAACTTTTATTCTTTCATTTCTCTTATTGTTTTGGTTCTTTCATCATGAAAACAAGAAGGAAGAAAAGAAAGACAGTTTCCTAATCTTAACAGTTGGTTCCGTATTATTTTCAGTGATTATCACACTTGCCGTTGCATTTTCCCTGTTTCTTTTCATTGGTTCGACTAATGTTGTGGATACAATATTTTCATTAAATATAGACACCAGTCAACTTATTATGATTGGAATCTTCTATCTCATTTATTGTTTTACAATTGATAATTTTTTTGAAATATCGTTTGAATATGTATTGGGTGAAACTATATATGCCATTCTATCTTTAGCGATGTCAAGAATAGCCGCTTTCTACATTATTGGGATCATCATCAAGTTAAACGAAACGGTAAATATGACCATTTCAATAGGAGTATCTCTCATCTTGTTAGTGATTGAAGTGCTTATTTTTTTTAAAAATAACAAATCATTCAGTAGTCGTTGAAACACGGGGACGGTTCCGCTGTTTCCCAAAGATAGCCCAAAGATTCGTTCATTAAATTTATCTACCTTTAAACCTGACTAGGGGAAACCAAACAAACAATCTCAGTTCTTCACCATGGGCCCGGCTGGCTTCCCACAAATGTACATAATCTCTCGGTGACGAGACATCCTCTTGTTCCCTCAAATGGGACAACGAACCCGGAACCTTGTCCCTCTCTCGAATGGGACATGGGATCTGGAACCTTGTCCCGCTATCATAAAATTGGTTTTATTTTTTCCACTAAAGCGCCATCTAACTCATTTCGCCCCACCATTTCATCAATAATGGTCCATACCTTTTCCAGTGGCATTTGTTTTCGATAGGGGCGTTCTTCAGTCAATGCTTGGTAGATATCACAGATGGTCATGATTCGATCCAGTTCTCCAATTTTGTCCCCGGATAAATGTAGTGGATAGCCGCGGCCATTGAGCTTTTCATGATGATTGGATGCATACTCGGTAATTTCTTCAAATCCATCAATTTGTTCGAGTATCCATCGGGTGTAATAGGTATGTTTATTGATTTCATAGCGTTCCTCTTCATTTAGCTTGCCTTCTTTATCGAGAATATCATTGGAAATGGCCAGTTTGCCTACATCGTGTAATAAGGCGGCAACATGCATTTTATTTTGTATTTCTTCATCATATCCCAGCCCTTTCGTTATTTTGCGCGTTAAATCAGCAATCCCGGCTGAATGACGAAAAGTAAATGGGCTTCTTCTGTCAATGATTTTAGAAAATGCAGAGGCAAACCCATTTACCGCTTCCCAATCCAATTCATTCACCTGGATCTCGATTCTTCTTGATAAAATTGTATTAAATTCGTGATTGAAATAATCTAAAAGAATATATTCCTTTTCGATTAATTTTTCAAAAGAAAGCAAGAGTTCCGGAGCAAACCAAGTCTGAAGCCCCTGTATCCAGCCTTTCATTTCGTTAAAAGCAGCAGAATTCAAGTTTCTCAGGTTGCCAAAGCTGGAATCAAACAAATCTGCTAAACAAATAATTTGCGCAGGTAATGGAATTTCCTCTCCTTTTAAGTGAAAGGGTCCAGTGCCATCTATATGCTCATGATGGTAAAGAATATATTCTGAGATAATTTTATTTACAGGAAGATCTTTGCTGATCTCACTGCCGACTATACAATGATCTTTAATCGAGGGGGAATTGCTTACCCCTACGTCATGCAGTAAAGCGGCATAGTAAATATCTTCTTGCTGTTCCTTCGGCAAGGTTAATTCCCCAGCAAGCATAAACGCTGTATAGGCTACGTGTTTTGCATGCGAGAAATAGTTTTGCTCGGCCACGTCCAAAGCATAGGATAATCCTTCTATTAGTGATCGTTCATTAATCTTCATTTTTTCGTCACCTCTCAACTTTCAATTTCCTAATCTATTTTACAATAGTTTTATTGTCGGCGTTTCAATATTGCTATGTCAAGATAATAAATAATAAAGGTAAAAATACGATCGAAGTTCTTTCGATTCTTTTTAAAAAAAGAAATGACACTATGTTCCGAAGCTGAAAAAGCGCATGAAAAAGAAGCTGATTCAGGAAAGCAGCACCGTGAATAGACCCAATTAAATGCACCTAAAAAAGCCCCTTTAGTAGGGAGGGGGGAAAATCAAAGATGATAAATAATCGGAGTTTTCTAGAAACACATTTAATCGTGGGGGTATCCCTCCCAATTGACAAAAAACAGGAAGAGCTTATTATATTTATTAAACAAAGATGATTAAAGAAAACGCTTAATGAAGGAAGTCAGCTAAAAGAGAGTGGTAGGAAAATGCTTTATATATGGGATATCGAGAAGATAATTGCTGCTACATTAAATGAACACCATTTAAAGATTAATTATGAATTTAACAACGACCTAACTGTACCTATGAGTTTCAACGTATCAACCAATACGATAAAATTTAATTACCTTAAGGTTAATAGTTATATAAGTATCATTAAAGTTAATACGAAAGAGACAATTGAAGACAACGTTAAAATTATTCTTTATCATGAGCTGGGGTATTATCTAGATTTTAAGAAAAACAAACATGATTTAAGGATTCTCATGTATGGGGACGAAGATGAAAAAGAAAGACTTAAAGCTGAAATCGAAACGAATGCTTGGGATTATGGGAGATCTTTGGTACCGCAACGGCTATTAAATTCATATGACAAAGTACGTGAATTAGATAAAACTTTACTAAAGCGCTACTAACAAGAGGGACAGGCTGACTGCTTTAGTTGGTTTTCCCTTTGAAACGCGGGGACGGTTCCGCCGTTTCCCTAAAATTATCCCAAGCGGGACAACGTATCTGGCCCAATTATGGGACAGCGTACCCGGTCCCGTGTCCCACGCCCGGTCCCGTGTCCCACGATACGTGATACAATGGGAATAAATGGGTTAGATTGGAAAGGATGTAGCGACGATGATTATTATTCATGCCACTTTTTATGTGAATTCTGCGAAAGAAGATGTGTTTTTGCAAGAAATTCAGCCGTTAATTGCTGCTTCAAGAGAAGAGGACGGGAATATTTCTTACTGCCTGCAAAAGAATTTAGAAAATGACCATGTTTATACAATGGTGGAGGTTTGGCAGGATATGCAAGCTGTAACCTACCATAATTCAACCGAGCATTTTAACAAGTTTGTCGGTAATGCAAGTGACTTATTGACTGCACCATTAGAGATTAAAACTTATGAGGGACAGCAGGTAGTTTAATAGAAACGCGGGACGATTCTTAAAGAGGACAATCGGAAGTTAAGCTCGAAAAAGGCACATTAAGTGGTTTTAGCTGCTTAATGTGCCTTTTTGTGTTTTCATGTATTCACTTTTACACAAAATTTTTTGATTGCCTAGGAAGAATGAAGTCGCGTCTCCAGGGTGAGCGTCTATGGGATTTCAAACTTGGATTTTCCATTACTTTATTCAGAGTAACTAGAATATTTACATATTTGGAATATACTAAGGAAACACGAGAACGGTCCCGGTGTTCCCTATATGCCTATTTATAAAACTTTTCCCCGTTAAACACTATATGATCACTATATCTCTTCGCTGGAAAGTAAAGCGTAATTTTATCAGAATGAAATTTATTCATTAAGTTTTCATCTTGTTTACCAACCCAAGTAGTACTTGCTGTGTCTAATAAACCCATACCACGTAAATGAGTCGCATCAAAATGAAGTGTCGCTTTACCGTTTGAAATATCTTTAATATCAATACTAACCAAACTGCCATTTGAAGTTTTCATTGTCCATTTTCCTAAAAGCTTGGTCGTATCCATCGATATGTCTTTAAATACGGGTTCTTCGATAAATCCCCAAGAATATTCATTTTCAGGATCATCTGGATTAATCTTTAGATCAAGTGAAACCTCAGTAGTTTTGCTGAAATAATCACCTTCATATTGTAAATTCATTGTATAACTTGCGCGGCCATTTTTTAAATCCAATGTGGAATTAGTAATTTCATACGAATCAAACTCAGGAAAATTATTATTTTTAAGATGCTCCATATTCACTTCTTCTAGGTATTCAAAAGTTGGAGCATCCTTACTTTTAGTATAGGCTGAATCGAATCCCCAACCGTCCTTTTCTTTCTTATAGCGAGCATAGTATTTTTGTTTCAATTTATAACCAGGAGCAAAATAAGCATTATCGTCACTTTCGCGCGTTTCGATAACATCAAAAGAATATAATAGTCGATCACGATTATCTGATTCTACTTCTTTAATATTTTCATATGTACGAGTAAAATGATCATATTTCCCTGGTTGAAGATAGCTTGAGATATCAGAAGTAATTGTTTCATTGTCGGGCTTTGCTCCACTACATCCATATAATACCCCTGTCATTAATACGATCAATAAAATCCCCAGTATTTTCCTAATACTCCGTTTCATAATATAATCTCCTTTAAATAAGTTATTCTAACAATCCCTATTTGCTTTTATTGTTCAAATTAGAATAATCAAGCACTAAAAATAGGATTTTTGGACTGTTTTTAGAATTAAGCATAGGATTATTATATCATTCGCTACGTTATATAGGTATATTTATCTAACATACTATAGTCTGTGTCACTGCACCATCCCAAGTTCTTCTATGAATATAAAGTATGTCACTCTCTTTCATTTCTAAGTTGTTGAATTAAATATACTATGAGACTATAGTTCTATAGTTATGAATTTATAGATATAAAAGGAGGGTAAATGACCCATGAAAAAAATACTGCTCACAATGAGCCTATTTCTTTTTGTACTCGCTGGATGTAATGAAACCACTGAAAAGGAAACAAAGCTAGCAAAGGAAGATACTAAAGCGGAAACAACCGCAGAAAAAAAGTCGACAGATAAAGAAACAGGACCTTCAGAAGAAGAGCTTGCACGATATGGTGCTTATTATCAAATTGTCAATTCGCTTAAAAATGAATACGGAATATTAACGGAAGATGATCAACTTTTTACTAACAATGAAGGTTTAGCCTACATCGATTTAATTGATTTTGATCTTGACGGTCAAGAGGAATTATATATGATTTATGAAAAAGTTAGTGAATCCTATGGGAATTCGGGCTTCTATGCAGAAGAAATATGGGGTTATAAAGATGACAGGGAAGTTAAACTCTTTTCTAAAGAATTTAGTAATGGCGGTTTAGTAGATGATGCCTCCCGCTTCATTGTAACTGCTGATGGAAGAAGCTATTTGATGGAGTCAGGCTCCTACTCTACTGGAAGCAGTATGGAAGAACCTGATTGGAATCAAAACTTTATATGGTCTCTTTTTTTCGAATTAGAGGATGGTGAATTTAAAGAAAAGGATAGGTTGGACATAATCGAGTTGTCTCACGTTGATACACAAGAAGAAAAGAAACGATACGAAATTAATAAAAAAGAAGTCACAATTGATGAAGCTGATCAATTCTTAGAGGAATATGGATACAGTGATAGAAAGCTACTCATTGATAGTGATTTCGGCTCTAAATCTTTACCTCCCGAGCTTGTAGGGAATATGCCAAATCAGGTCAACGATATGATTCAACAATTAAAAGAAAAAATGAATCCTGCCGTCTATGAAGCAAATATATATAGTGAAAAAACAGTTGCGGAAAAAGAAGAACTTATTCGATTTCTTAACCATTTCACAGGACTAGAACAGTTGGATGGACAGAATGGCTCGGACGAGCAACTTTTAGATTTCATCGCTAATGGGGTATTCGATGGTTACATTGGTAGAGAAGCATTAGTACAAAATTATGATTTAGACTCGATTGTGAGCGATGTGGGATTTCAGTATGTACCGTATCCAGAAAGTCAAGTGAACCAATTAATAGGAAGGCTTTTTGGAAGAACGATTGAAACTAGCGAAGGAAAACATTATCTCAGTGAAGGTAGAGATTATGAGCTTGCCATTTATCAAGACGGCTATTTTTACCTTTTAAGTCCAGAGAGAGGCAGCAGTATAGAAGGATATTCTGCTCAATTGGATTCGCTCTATTCCTTAAAGGATGGACTCTATTACACAGAATTCACAAGACACACTGTAGATAAAGTAGAACTGTCTGAATTCGGAATGGAGGAAGATTTCTTGAATACTCCAATGGAGGCATGGACTCCAGAACAAAAGTCCTTGAACACTGATCCAACTCAAACAGGATATGCAATTGTTAAAAGAACAAAAGGAACTTGGGAACTGATTAAATATTGCGCTAATGGAAGCCTTCCTTCTGAAAAAGAACTTCAACAATACATCAACATGTAAATATAGAGGGACAAGGGACCAGGTCCCTTGTCCCTCTCATTTATTTTTAAGAAATAGTCGTGGACAATATTAAATAGAAAAAGCCAATTATCATATTTCTGCTAAGACTAGTGGAACTAAAGTTTGTTATTATATGTATGAAAAAATAAAGGATAAGCAATGGAGCAATTGTAAATCTGGATATGATAAGTCAGGTGCTCAAGCTGAATTACAAAGTAATTTGCTTGCAGATATAAATTCTGTAACAGGATGGGAAATAGCTGGTAAGTAGCATTGGTTGTAGGGATAGTGATAATAGTCTGGGTTTTCTGGCCAGCTAGTGCTGTAGGCCTGGCAGCTGTTTAGGGAGGCATTTATGAAAAATATATATAACTATAGGTTAGATACAAGTAATCCAGAGGATTTAGAAATAGACTTTGATTTACGAAGCGAAAAGTTAAAGTTAAATTGGGTTAATATCACAAAATATTTCATTACCAAAGGTACAAAACTCAGATTTAAATATTGGCAAAAGGACTTAAATTTAGGGGATGATGGCTACTCAACCCACGGAATAAAACAAATAATAGAATCAGCAGATAATAATTTATTGATAGCGAAAGATGATGATGATTTAACAATTCTGACTGTAAATATAGACACTAAAATACGCGAATGTTTTTTTAATGTTTTAAAGCTAGAATATGATAAGGAAGCACCATTTTTTCATTTTGATATAGTAGATGATCAAGATATATCAATATATACATCACAAGATTATGGCTCTAATGTTCTTATATATTTGACTGAAGAAGATTTTATTAACGTTACTCAAAATTTAATAAATAAAGATGATTTGATAAGTTTGCCTGAAATAATATGATTTCAAAAATAGACTAGGAATTGTCTTAGTCTATTTTTGGAGGGACAAGGGACCAGGTCCCTTGTCCCTCCCTATTTTGTCAGTAAGAAGTCACAATAAGAGCTGCATTTTACTGTAAGATATAATTAGTAGCATTAATATTCCAAAGAGTTTAATTTTTAATAAATAATCTGTAATAGGGGTGTGAAATGATGAAAGAGTATAAGTTTTATATCCGGATTATAGGTATAGTGATGATCATGGCTCTCATTAGTGCGGGCTGTGCTGTGAATGATAGCGAAAAAGCGGGAACGCCTAACGATGAAATAGGGATTGTTTTGGATGGAATAGATGTGCCGGAACTGGTATTGAAATCAGCTAAGGAAAAAGTACAGCGGGATTTTGAGCTAGCTGTTGAGGAGTTTCCAAACTATGAATATACGAACTGGAGAATCGAGGCCTTAGACTACGATTATACCTATGAAGAGCTAGATGGCATGGAATTAGATATTTATCAAATGAATTATGAATTTTTCTCTGAAGCACCAGAAAATATTGAAGTGGCCGGCGGGATGCAGATAACAGAGGATCATTGGGTTACGCCAGGTTATCCAAATAGTACCTATCTGATTTTTCAAAAAGAAGATGACGAGTTATCCTTTATAGAATCTATGATGATTAATGACTCTTCCCCTGGGGAGCAACTTTTTACTGACGATTTGCATCGTGTTTTGAAGTAGGTGGGACAAGGGACCAGGTCCCTTGTCCCAGTTAGAAAGCTGGGGGATGGTTCACAAGTTTGAAATCCCATTGATGCCCACCCGGTGGCGCGATTTCATTCTTCTGAGGCAATTAAAAGTTTTACAGTAAGATAATTTCATGGTCATACCAAAAGGCACGATGAGAGCAAAAAATCGCTCATCGTGCCTTTTTTTGCGCAAAACTTCCGATTGTCCTCTTTAAGAACCGTCCCCATGTTTTCGATAACATCTTTAGATGACAATAATCTAAAACTGAGATTGAATATGAAAATTATATGCAATATTATAGATTAATAGAAATAGTACAGAAACAGGAGGGGAAAAGGATGAAAAAAATCGAGGCGATTATACGACCTGAAAGGCTTACGGATACGCTAAAAGGGGTAAAGAATATAGGAATAACAGGCTTCACCGTATCACAGGTAGTTGGCAGAGGGAAACAAAAAGAAACTCAAGGCGTTTATCGCGGGAAAAATTATAAAGTAACGCTTCGCCCCAAGGTTAAATTGGAGATTGTCCTTTCGGATCATATGGTCAGGCAAACGATTAAGACAATTGTGGCTTCTGCCCAGACAGGGGAAGATGGGGATGGCAAAGTTTTTGTTTATCCTATTCTAGAGGCCTATAACATTAAAACCGGTGGAACAGACTTAAATATAAATGATTTGGCAAACGAGGAGGGGTAACATAACATGGAACTAATCTTTTTAAATACAGTCTGGATCGTATTAGCTGCGGCAATGGTTTTGTTCATGGAAGGCGGATTTAGTTTACTCGAATCCGGTTTTGTTCGCACGAAAAATGCGGTCAATGTAACGATGAAGATTTTTGTAGATTTAACCTTGGGAGTCTTAGTTTTTTGGCTCATTGGTTTTGGTATTATGTTTGGAAAAGATCATTTTGGCTTGATTGGTACCACTTTATTTGGCAATCCAGAACAGATTGCTTTATCCATTCAATTGCCCAGCGCCGCTTATGTTCTTTTTCAAATGGGATTTGCCGTTGCTTGTATCTCGATTGTGTCGGGTGCAGTAGCGGAACGGATGAACTTTAAAGCCTATATTGTAACGGCAGCACTTATTTGCAGCATTATTTATCCCCTTTCAGGCCATTGGATTTGGAACAGCGAAGGCTGGTTAGCACAATTAGGCATGAAGGATTTTGCAGGCTCTGCTGCGATTCATGCCCTTGGCGGCTTTGTTGCTTTGGCGATGGCAAAAATGGTAGGGCCCAGAAAAGGAAGATTTAACTGTGATGGCAGTGCGAATGTATTTGCACCAAGTAACATTCCGCTAGCCTCAGCCGGTGCGTTTATCTTATGGTTTGGCTGGTTTGCCTTTAATGCAGGCAGCACATTGGATGCCTCCAATACATCCCTGGCAACGATTGCCCTTAATACGATGCTTTCTGGTGCAAGCGGGGGTGCGGCTGCTCTCTTCCTGACGATGAAAAAGTTTGGAAAAGCAGACCCCAGTATGACGATCAATGGAGTATTAGCCGGCCTGGTCGCGATAACGGCCGGATGTGCCTTTGTTTCAGAGTGGAGTGCCATCATCATTGGCGTTACCAGTGGGGTGATTGTCATTTATGCTACTTTATTAGTGGACACTTTAAAAATAGATGACCCTGTTGGAGCTGTGGCTGTGCACGGATTTAACGGCGTGTTTGGCACAATTGCAGTAGGATTGTTCGATACATCACAAGGTCTTTTGACGACGGGCGATGTTTCTCTTTTAAAAGTACAATTATTAGGTGCTGTCGTCGTCATTGTTTGGGGCCTTGTCAGCGGCGCTTTCATCGCAAAAGCATGTGAAGCAACAGTCGGTTTACGAGCAAGCGAAGGTGAAGAGGAAGAAGGTTTGGATATGTCCTACCACGGAATTCCAGCTTATAATGAATTAGAACGATTCACAGATATCCCTGCAAGTTTATTTGATTTTGAAGAAACAACAGGTATCACGGTTGCTCCTGCTAACAGCAAAAAAGCAGCTGGGTAAAAACAACTTCATGGGACAAGGGGACGGGTACCTTGTCCCAATTTCTAAATGGCGGGACGAGGGACCCGGTCCCTCGTCCCACACCCCTCGTGGCGCACGAACCTTCACCATGTTTCTTCAAATATTTGAAACCTTTTGCCTTCTTTTGTCGTAATATTAGATGATGATATAAAAAGGAGTGTGGGATTTGAAAAAGACACTATTAATCTTGACAGGCTTTCTACTAATTTTTATGTTGGCTGCATGTGGCCAGACGGCAAAACCTGTCGATAATGCGCAAGGAAACAAAGAAGGAAAAAAAGAAACATCTGCATTAACACTTGAAGAAGTTTTTGCAAAAACAACGGCTGCGTCTGAAGACTTAAAAAGCTTTTCTGTTGTCATGGATATGAACATGGAAATGAGTTCTGATCAAGAAGAATCAAGCATGAATATGCAGTCTGCGATCGAAATGGATGCGGTCACAGACCCAATGGCTTTCCATCAAAAGATGAAAATGTTGATGGCAGGCGAAGAGCTTGAAACGGAGAATTATTTTTCTAAGGATGGAATGTTCATGCTTGACCCGACATCTGGTCAATGGATGAAATTCCCGCAAGAAATGACGGATGTATTTTTACAAACGGTTGACCAACAGCAATCAAATCCTGCTGTCCAATTAAAGCAGCTGGAAAAATTTATTGGTGATTTCACATTCGAACAGGACGACAAGCAGTTTATCCTTAAATTGAAAGCTTCCGGAGATAAATTTAACGATTTCGTAAAGGAAACGGTTGCCGCAAGCATGCCGCCTGAGCTTTCCCAGGATGAATTCCTAAACAATATGAATATCAGCAGCGTTGACTATGAAATTTTTATCGATAAAAAGACTTTCCATCCATCCGTATTTAACATGAACTTGGAAATGGAAATGACCATCGAAGAACAAACGATTCAAATGAAACAAGAATTGAAAAGCCAGTACAAAAACTACAATGAGCTAGAAACCATTACCATCCCTCAAGAGGTACTAGACTCTGCGGTAGAAATGCCGATGTAAGCGGGACAAGGGACCGGGTACGCTGTCCCAGTCTGAAACGCCGGGACGGTTCTCGCGTTTCATTAAAGTTTTACGTAAAAAAATGGCCTATCCCTGTTTTTCAGCTGGATAGGCCATTTTTGTGAAACGCAAGAACTGCCGCCCCTATTTCATTTGTTAGAATGCTGATAGTAATATTCCAATATACTTAGCAAACTAGCTAATTCTTCAAAAGAATAATGATTTAATAGCTCTTTTGTATTCAAATTTGAAACATTTATCTCCTCAAAACCCGGTATTTCTGTGATTGCCAGATCTTCTAACAAGAGCATAATGATTTTTGCCGTATCTTTTTTCAATTTATTTAAACGGGACGTTACATTTATTGTTCGTGTGGGGATTGTTTTCTTGATCTGATTACTTTCTTCTCTTTTCTTTTGGTTGTCACTAGTGGCTTTGTTCGTTCTCTTTTTCGGTATTCTCTTATTATATTTATAACATTCATTACACATTTCCTTTGTGAAAAATTCAGTGCTGCTTTTAATTTGATTACATACAAAACATCGTTGTATTCTCATGAAGGATCACCTCCAATCAATCGTGGAAAAACGCGGGGATGGTTCCGCTGTTTCCTTAAAGTACTCCAAATATTCGTTCATTAAATTTATTTATATTTACAACTAGGGAATCCGAACAAACAACTTCCGCCCTTCCCCATGGGCATGTCAAATCTTCTTAAATATACATAATCTCTAGGTGACTAGCCCCCCCTAATCAAGCTTCCTCAAAACAAACAAACTCGCAATCTATATTTGGAATTAATTAGGGGGAGCGCGAGAACCGTCCCCATGTTTCAGCTTGATACCTTTTTCATCCATTCATAAAGTTGATGGATATTTGTTGTCTCTCTGTAGGCCTCGGCAGTGGCTTTCATGTTTCGTTTGAATGAGTGTCTTTTCCATGCGCGAAGTTCGGCCGCGTGTTTATGAAGGACGCTTGCCATTTGGTAACAATCTGACAATACCTTCTTCATATCCCATTCTTCGTGTTCCTGTTTATTGGCTAGAATAATTGCATTGGAGCGGCCTTGTGTGAATTCAGCCTTCCAAATGTAATGGAGGTCTAAATCGTTCATGAATTTTTGCTGAATAATGGAAAACCAAACACCGACATACACACCGGATAATTGAATGTTCGGGCTGTGTTTTTTGTGGCCATTGCAACCTGTAAGGGCTGTAATGCCAGCTTCATTGAGGGATTTTACCAGGATAGCTGTATAAGGACAAAGATGGATTGTATTGGTCCGAATCCCATAGCGGCGATTGACGAAGCTTCTCCATTTGAAATGGTAGCCTTCCATATGAACGGAATGTTCACGTCCGTGATACTGAATGATTTCTCTCATCTTTTGGATGGGAAAATGATTAACTAGCAGCTGGAATCGGTCCCCGTTCCAAAATACAGGAATGTGGAGCACCTCAAGAAGATATTTGAGTTGCTCGTAATCTTGTTGGCTGCCGTTCGGTAAAGTGATAAAATCATCCTTAACTTTCACAGGAAATCCTCTTAACATAAGTGCTTCCGCTAATTTCTCCGTACCTGCTTGTATTTCCATCGCTACATAAATTGATTTTTTCATTTCATATTCCTCCTTGTGTTCTTTGTTGACTTAAATATACCAAGGAGCGGTTACAATCTTTGTAACCGATGAAACTGTATTTTTCACATCAATGTTCCAGCAAGTGTTTCTCGAGGTTTGGATTCCATATGTAGCGTTGATTTCCTCTTTCTCCAATTGTTTGTATGAGGGCCGTTTCTTCCACTTCTATCCCTTTTTTTAAAGACAAGCGCAAACGTCTAATATCGGTTTTGATGGAATCGGGACTTTTCTTTTGAATTGAAGTTGTTAGTTGATTATAAATATCATATTTTGTTAGTCCTTCATGATGTTCGAAAAGGAGCTTTAAAATCTCCGCTTCTCGTAGATTCAAGTCCATGGAGGCACCATTTCCGTGCAATGTTGTTCCACGCCGCTCGATTTCTAGCACGTAACATGGACCAAGACGAGTTTTTTCAATTAAAGCATCCCGTGCTGCTCTCCTATTGATTCGTTCACCCGTGTTTTTGATTCGGATAAACGAAGTGTGTTCATTACTTTTTTTACTATATTGTGCACGAAAGCGGGCAAAGTCATCGTCTTGATCCAGTTCTTTGGATTTGCGAAAACAAGTTTCTGCATCCTTTGCAAAACCTAGCTCAAGATAAGCTTTGGCTAGTAAACACCAAATCTTAATTTCCTTATCTTTATCTAATCCCCGCTCAATGGCCTCTTTTGCATAAAAGGCGGTTGATTCCCATTTCTCTTTACCATTGGTCATTTTTTCTGCTAAAAAAGCAAGGTGATAAAAGCTGTCTCCTTTATTCGACCTTGCCCTGGCTGCTTGTTGCAAATAGCGAAATGCCGTTTGATCATTTCCCCGGATCATCTTTTCCGAGCGGCCAAATTCTAAATATAGGTTGGCCAATGAATGATAATAAGCTGCCTTTTCTTCATCGCTTAGCTTTTTCGCTAATAAAGTTTTAAGAATGTCAATTCCCTCCGCTACCCATTCCTGTCTAAAATCCGGGTCTTCTTCCACTTCATCACGATCAAGCCATTGTTGAAAAATTGCTTCCAACTCATCCATTTTCATCCCATTCACCCCTTTTTATAGAAACTCGGGGACGGTTCAAGACCAGTGAAAAAATCTGTTACAAGGAAAATGGAGTCACATAACCTACTTTATGTTGAACAAGGGATTCTTGCGCGTACTACATATAGTAAAGGTTTTGTGTTCATTTATTATAATGAGTACTTTTTCAGCAGTCTCGGACGGTTCCGCCGTTTCACCAAAATACACCAAATGGGACAACGTACCCGTCCCCTTGTCCCACCCCCCCCTTGTTTTCTTATTCAGGGATGGCATCATGAAAAAATTCTTCATCATTTTCAATGACTTTATATTCGGTTTCTGTTTGTTTCGTATCTGGATTCAGCAATTCTAGCGTCACTTTTAAAGCAACACCACTTTCCAAGTCCTTTACACCCCAGATGCGTAAATACTTATTTTGGTCGAAAAATACAACCTCTACTGTTAAAACGTCTTCCTTTTCTCCATCTTGAGATTCTGTATGGACAAAAGCTTGGACAAATTTGCTTGGCTCTTCCTGACTTTCCATATACGTTTGTAAAAAAGCCAAATACTTAGGAAAATCAACTGACCTATCTTCAAAAAAATACTTCTCAAATTCAGTAGAATCCGCTGCGTAAAATAACCGTTTTTGCATTATAAATATTCCCCTTTATGATCAAAATCGTGAAACAGCGGGACGACTCTGCTATTTCATAGCAAACGAATGCGCCTCTTACCCTACACTTTCGCTGTCATGTGAACAACAAACGAAACGCGAGAACCGCCCCCGTGTTTACATTTAATCACAACTAGAGAACCCGATCAAACAACCTCCGCCCCTCACCATAAGCACGGCTGTCTCCCCTTGAATACATATCATCTCTTGGGTGGCTAGGCATTCTTTTTCAAGTTTCCACAAACTAATAGACTTGTAATCTACGACTGGAGTTAATTGGGGAAGCGCAAGAACCGTCCCCATGTCCTCATGGTAATATATTGAAGAGGAGATGCAATATGAATGATAGATTCATATTTTGCCCGAATCCTCAAATAAAGGTAGAGGGTGGATGTCTAATGTTTTCGAATGAAGAAAGAGAAGCGGTTTATAAAGTTATTAATAAAAGGAGAGATATTCGCAGTTTCCGGCCGGATGCAGTAGGTGAAGAGAAAATTCAACGGATTTTGCATGCCGCCCACACTGCACCTTCCGTCGGCTTCATGCAGCCGTGGAATTTCATTTTGGTAACTTCAAATGAAATAAAGCAAAAGTTAGCCTGGGCAGCTGATAAAGAAAGACGCGCCTTGGCTATACATTATGAAGATGAAACAGACAAGGAAGCAAATTTTCTCCGGATAAAAGTGGAAGGTCTAAAGGAAGCTCCGCTCACGATTTGTGTGACATGCGATCCAACAAGAGGCGGCTCACATGTACTGGGCCGAAATTCCATTCCCGAAACCGATATCCTATCAACAGCCTGCGCCATTCAAAACATGTGGCTCGCTGCCTGCGCAGAGGGACTCGCAATGGGGTGGGTCAGTTTTTATAAAAAAAATGATATTCGCGATATTTTGGGAATCCCGCCGCATATTGAACCTATCGCACTCATGTCGCTCGGATATACAGATAATTATCCGGAAAAACCACTCTTGGAACTGGTTGGCTGGGAGAAAAGGCAAGAATTAGAGCAACTGATTTTCACCAATAAATGGGGGAAGAAATAGATTTCAAAGCTGCAAAAGTAGAAACCATACCACTAACTTCACATTCGGAAAGGGACAAGTGCCTTGATCAGGGATTGTCCCTCCTACATTCGGAGCCTAATAAAATCAGAACGAAACGCAGGAACCAGCCCCGCGTTTCGATTTGGGACAGCGTACCCGGTTCCTTGTCCCTACCCCTTTGTTTCATGCTTGCCTGCTTTCTAGTCTGCGTGCTACTAGTGAGAGGCAGTAGTTGACGATGAAGTACATGAGTGCGACGAGGATGAAGACCGGAATAATATAGTTAATGTTTTGCGCATAGATGATTTGGGCATTGTGCATCAATTCCGGTAAGGCAATAATGACGCATAAGGAAGTGTCCTTTAATAAAGAAATAAATTGGCTGACGATCGGAGGGATCATGCTCCGAAGGGCTTGCGGCATGACAATAGACGTTAATGTTTGAATGTAGGTCAACCCCGATGAACGCGCGGCTTCGATTTGACCTTTATCGACGGAATTCAAACCTCCGCGGACAATCTCCGCCAGCATCGCCGATTCAAACACCGTCAAAGCCGTGATCGCTGCAGCCGTCACGCTCAGCTTGAGCCCGACTTCCGGGAGTGCGAAAAAGGTAAAGAAAATAATCAGCAACAGCGGCATATTCCGAATCGTCTCAATAAAAATGGCGACAACTCGCGATACAACCCGAATCTTAGCATAGCGTAATGTCCCTAACAGAATCCCAATCATAAAACTTAATATAATCGAAATAAAGGCAATGTATAATGTCACCCATAAACCATCGACGAGGAATCTTAAATGATCAACTGAAAGAGCTCCTGCTATATCCATAAATTACCCCTCCCTTCCTAACTTCTCGCCAGGCGTTTTTCCAAATGCCCAACGCCAAGACTTAATGGTATCGTCAACACAAGATAGAAAAGCCCGACAAAAATATACACATCAAATGTAACAAATGTTCGGGAGGAAACAATATCCCCAAAGTACATTAAATCCAACCCGGCAATCATTCCCAAGATAGATGAATTTTTTACAAGATTAATAAACTGGTTGCCAATCGGCGGAATCACGATTTTGATCGCCTGCGGCAAAATAATCGTCTTCATTGCCTGCAAATAACTAAGACCCGATGAGCGCGCTGCCTCCATTTGCCCTTTCGGCACAGACTGTATTCCGGCCCTGATCGCTTCGGCAATAAAGGAAGCGGTATAAATGGAAAGAGCAATTGTACCTGCGACGAACCCGCTCAACGTGACCCCCACGGCAGGAAGGCCCACATAGAAAAAGAAGGCGATGATCAGAAGCGGAATATTTCGAATAAACTCCACATAGGCGGTGCCTATCCAATTTAACGGTTTAATCGGGGCAATTCTCATAACGGCCACAATCACACCAATGACAAAACTCCCAACCAGCCCGATGAGACTGGCAAATATCGTGTTTTTAAATCCTGCCAAATATGTATCGAAATTATCTATCAGGATTGAAAAATCAAGCATTTCGTTCTCCCCCCTTTTCGTAAAAAATGATCAGGATGAGCACGCGCGCGCCCATCCTGATAGCAACCGATGTTAGTTGGTTTTGATCCATTTTTTATGGATTTCGTCATACTTTCCGTTGTCTTTCATCTTCTTTAACGCATCATTGATCGCGTCGACTAATTCTGTATTTCCTTTTTTAACAGCAATTCCGTAAGGCTCTTCTGTAAAAGTCCCGCCAACCAATTGATAGTTGGAATCTTGGTCTGCCATTCCATAAAGGATGGAATCATCCGTTGTCAGGGCATCCCCTTGACCGGATTTTAGCGCGGTGAAGGCTTCCGTATAGTTTTCAAATTCCAAAACAGTTGTATCCGGCGCTTTTGCACGAATGTTCACAGCAGAAGTGGACCCTTTCACGGCAAGAACCTTCGTCCCTTTTTTCAAATCCTCAAGGCCTTTGATGGGGCTTCCTTTTTTTACAAGCAGGGATTGTCCGGCCTCAAAGTAAACATCTGAGAAATCAACCTCTTTCTTACGTTCCTCTGAAATCGTCATCGTGGCCACAATCATATCGATGTCGCCATTATTTAACATCGGAATCCGAGTTTTGGAGGTAACCTCTTTAAATTCAATCTTGTTCTCATCACCGAGAATTTCTTTTGCCAACTCTTTGGAAATATCAATATCAAAACCTTCGACATCTCCAGTAGACGGATTCTTAAGTCCAAATAATCGGGTATCATATTTGACGCCGACAACCATTTTGTCTTTCTCTTTCATTTGCTCCAGTGCATTTTGCACGGTACCTGACGTTTTTTCATCGTTTTTGCCGCATGCCGCCAGCAGCATGAATGCCGCTAATAAAAGAACCCCGGCAAGTTTACTCGCTTTACTTTTAAACATGTGAATCCCCCTTTGTTTTTTAATGAAGGCTGTTCTTGTAAAGTTTTTTGTTAAAAAATGTCTGAGAAAAGAGCCTCAATGATTTAAAATACGGCTAAGAAATACACGCGCTCTGTCTTCTTTTGGATTCGTGTAAAAATCAGCCGGTTTTCCCTCTTCCAAAATTCTCCCTTGGTCCATAAAAATAATGCGGTCCGCCACTTCTTTGGCAAAACCCATCTCATGGGTAACGACGACCATCGTCATCCCTTCCTTTGCCAAGGCTTTCATTACATCCAGTACCTCACCAATCATCTCTGGGTCCAGTGCCGATGTAGGCTCATCAAACAACATAATTTCAGGCTTCATGGCCAATCCCCTGGCAATGGCCACCCGTTGCTGCTGACCCCCTGATAGCTGTGACGGAAAGGAATCTGCTTTATCAGGAATTCCCACTTTTTCAAGATAGTATCTGGCTGTTTTTTCCGCTTCCTCTTTTGACTGTTTTAACACCATCGTCGGTGCAATGGTGATGTTATCAAGAACGGTTTTATGAGGATATAAATTAAAATGCTGAAAAACCATGCCAATATTTCGCCTCAGCTCATTGATGTTTGTCTTTTTGTCATTGACTTTCACGCCATGAACCGACAACTCTCCATCAGTGATCGTTTCCAGTTGATTAATACAGCGCAGCAGCGTACTTTTCCCCGATCCGGAAGGACCAATAACCACGACCACTTCTCCCTTTTCAATTTCCAGATTAATACTTTTCAGAACATGAAAGTCTCCATAATACTTGTTCACGGAATCAAATCGAATCATGCTAAACCTCCTCCACGTTGGATTTACTATGTAAGGAACCTGCCGGGGCATTGTGGAACACCGAATTTTGGGTGAATTCAGAATATAAAAATAATTGACAAGCTATTAATATAGTACAATTCATTCTCCATTAAGTAAAGAGAAACACCGGGATGGGACAGGGGTCTGGTCCCATGTCCCATTATCTATTAAAATATAAAATGAAACGCGAGAACCGTCCCCGTGTTTCAAAGGGGGGAAGACAATGGGAGTATTCATCGTATTTTTTATTATCATGTTATATGTCTGTCATGAGTGGTTAGGATTTAGTTTGCTAACGACGATATTTATGTTCCTGTCGATCGTTTCGATACTATTTTCTTATATAGATATAAAAGAGAATAAAAAGGCGAAAGAAAAAATAAAAAGGGCAAAAAAATATACAGTTACGGTGATTTTCAAAGAGGTGGTTCACGGATATAGAGGTCGAACAACCTACACATTTGAAGTAAAAATCGAGGACCAAAACATTCAAATAAGGAAAGATAATGTACATATGAATTTAGAAGTGAATCAAACAGTCGATGTCTATCCTGTTTATGATGAACAAAAAAATGTAATCGATTTTGATTTTGTTGATACCGTAGAAAAGAATACGAAAATCTATAAACCTTTTATTATATCTGCTATCGGGACGACTTTCACAAGTGTGCTGTTTATTTTAAATGATCAAGCAAGTATTATGAGTGTCACATCAACGATTATCGGTACCTTGTTTTTCCTTGCTTTATTTTTATCGACGGGGATTTATAGTTTGAGGAGGATGTTGATCAATAAAAACACTTTGGTACCAGTAAAGGCAGTCATTCATAATCTACGAATAACGAATGAAATAACCGATTTCGGGACCTTAATTGAACATATTACCCCAATCTATAGATTGGAAGTAGGCGGTCAGACATACCAATTCCTAGGGGATAAAAGTGCAACGGAAGAAGATAGAGGAAAAGAAGTTGTCGTGTATTACGATAAAAACACAATGGAGTTTTTTGACAACCCTAAAGGTAATTCAGATCTGTTTTTAACCGTTGCCATGTTTATCCTAACAATACTGTTACTATATAGTTTTGTGAAAGATGTTTTATAAAATATAAACAAGGTGAATAAGCGGGACAATGAACCCGGTCCCTTGTCCCATTATCATGCTGCAAACAACAAATAAAACACAAAAATCGATCCCATGTTTCTATCGAAATATAAGATCTTTTGTCGATTCCATTGTAATTGATTGTCTAATTTGTAAATATATGGGGATAACTAAAATATAGGAAAGTAGGACTTAATCAATGAGTAACCTTCTTTCTTTAAAACCTGCAACAATGTGTTAACCCTATGGTATTTTTTGTGGGAAGGGAGTAATTTTAGCTATGAAAAAAATTCTTGGAATTATAATTGCGTTTATTTGGGTAACGCTATTTTTCTACTTTTATAATATGTTTATGCCTAAAGGTATTTTATATTTATTAATTGCTATTCCAATTATATTTATTACATCCTTATTTATTCTTAGAAAGTCTGGGTTTAAGATGTAATTTCCTTCTTCTTCTTTTGTTTAGTTTTTTTTGTAAAGTACCATCAATGGATAGTCTTTTAAGCTATAGTTACGAATACGTATTGAACGGTATATGTTAGCGTGTCGAGATATGAGGACTTTTACCTGCAAAACTACGTGATCCTCTATTTGCCGATCGTGATGATTGCCTTAGTTCTAATGGAAGTGATTTTACTCAGCGTACAACTATATCAAACGATGGCAAGGAGCGGTCATCACGTTCATCTTCCTATATATGAAAAGGGCCGAAATTTCCCTCGTTAGGGAATAATCGGCCCTTTTCCTTATTTCTCTTAGAGAAGGGCCATATTGGGAGAACCCTTCTGCTCTTTTAACATTTTGAAAAATGAAACGCAAGAACCTTCCCCATATCTCAGGAAGTGGAACGCGAGAACCGTCCCCGTGTTTCCACTGTTTCCGCTACATGAACCGATTTATTTGCAGCGGAATATTTGTCTGCAATTAATGAAATGGCGATCGCTGCAATGACACCAGCTATTGCAAAAACCATGAAGTTCATGAAGTTAGGCAGTGCCATTGTTAAAAGGAAGCCGCCTAAAATCGGTCCAAGCATGCCGCCTAATCGACCGACGCCAGAAGCCACGCCGATTCCCGTTGATCTCATTTCAGATGGGTAGAAAGTGGTCACATAGGCCTGAATTAATACCTGTGCACCTGTTGTCGCTGCACCGGCAATGGCGACTAGGATGAAAATCACCACTTCATTTCCGCCAAAACCTAGCAAAGATAAAGCAATAGCACCGGCAATATAAGTCGGGATAAGGACGCGTTTCGAGCCATATTTTTCACAAAGATTGCTAAGAACAAGAATCCCAACAACCGCTCCGCCTTGAAGGGCAATGAGGAAAGTCAAACTTGAGTTCAGGCCATAACCAGCGGCAATCATTAGCTTAGGCAGCCATGTATTTAATCCATATACCATTAATAAGGCACAGAAGAAAGCCAACCAGAATGCCACAGTACTTAACGCACGATTTCCTTTAAACAAACCGACAACAGGAACTTTTGTAACTGTTACTTTATCTTCTACAATCTCAGCTGTTGCATGAAAAGTTAAAGCCGGATTTACTTTTGAAAGTATCGCAAATAGTTTTTCTTTATTACCTGTTTTGATTAAATAGCTTGTTGATTCAGGCATTTGCACCATCATGAAAGGAAGCGCTAATAACGGAGTACCTGCTACCCAGAATACAGATTCCCAACCAAATGTTTGGATTAAAAGCACACCAAATGTTGGTGCAAGAGCTCCACCCAATGCAAAGCTTACTAATGTAAGAGATACTAATTTAATTTTCATTTTATTTGGCGCATAGTCTGTAATTAAAGCCGCGATATTCGGCATGATTCCGCCAAGTCCCAGACCTGCAATAAAACGATAGATAGA
>CALGSR010000419.1 GCA_937902115.1 uncultured Bacillus sp.
AGTTACGTCAGTTGTACGGAAGTAGAACTGAGAGCGGTAGTTTGAGAAGAATGGAGTGTGACGTCCACCTTCTTCTTTTGAAAGAACATATACTTGTGCTTTAAATTTTGTGTGTGGTGTAATTGAACCTGGTTTAGCTAATACTTGACCACGTTCGATATCTTCACGAGCAACCCCACGAAGAAGCGCACCAATGTTATCTCCAGCTTCAGCATAGTCAAGAAGCTTACGGAACATTTCAACACCAGTTACAGTTGTTGATTTTGGTTCTTCAGATAAACCGATGATTTCTACAACATCACCGACTTTAACTTGTCCACGTTCTACACGTCCAGTTGCAACTGTACCACGGCCAGTGATTGAGAATACGTCCTCAATAGGCATCATGAATGGTTTTTCAGTGTCACGAACTGGTTCTGGAACATACTCATCAACAGCAGCCATTAATTCAAGGACTTTTTCTTCCCATTCTGGTTCACCTTCAAGAGCTTTAAGAGCAGAACCTTTAACTACAGGAATATCATCTCCTGGGAAATCATATTCAGAAAGAAGGTCACGAACTTCCATTTCTACTAATTCAAGTAGTTCTTCATCGTCAACCATGTCACATTTGTTCATAAATACAACTAGGTAAGGAACACCTACTTGACGAGAAAGAAGAATGTGCTCACGAGTTTGTGGCATTGGACCATCAGCAGCAGATACTACTAAAATACCGCCGTCCATTTGCGCAGCACCAGTGATCATGTTTTTAACATAGTCAGCATGCCCTGGGCAGTCAACGTGTGCATAGTGACGAGTTTCTGTTTCATATTCAACGTGAGAAGTATTGATAGTGATTCCACGTTCTTTTTCTTCTGGAGCGTTGTCGATTTGGTCATACCCTTTTGCGTCTCCACCCATAGCTTTCGCTAATACTGTAGTGATTGCGGCAGTCAAAGTAGTTTTACCATGGTCAACGTGACCAATTGTACCGATATTTACGTGTGGCTTAGAACGATCAAATTTAGCTTTTGCCATTAGGAAAATCCTCCTTTAATTTAAAAAAGTTTAATTAAGTATATAATTAGTGCCGTGGACAAGGGGCGCACCCTCACCACAGCTGTCAAAACTTACATAAGTAGTTATACTTTATATGACAGGCGAAATCAATTAATCACCTTTATTTTTTTTGATAATTTCTTCTGAAATTGATTTTGGTACTTCTTCGTAGTGGTCAAAGTGCATAGAGAATACTCCACGTCCTTGGGTACTTGAACGAAGTGCAGTAGCATAACCGAACATTTCAGAAAGTGGAACCATCGCTTTAACAGTTTGAGCATTTCCGCGAGCTTCCATACCTTCAACGCGTCCACGGCGAGCAGTTACTTGTCCCATGATATCGCCTAGATATTCATCAGGAATAACTACTTCTACCTTCATAACTGGTTCAAGGATGACTGGCTTACATTTTGAAGCAGCATTTCTCAACGCAAGAGAAGCTGCGATTTTAAACGCCATTTCACTTGAGTCCACATCATGGTATGAACCATCGAATAATCTTGCTTTGACATCCACTAATGGATAGCCGGCCAATACACCGCGTTGTAAAGCATCTTCTAGTCCAGCTTGAACTGCAGGAATGTATTCACGAGGTACTACCCCACCGACGATCCCATTTTCAAATTCAAAGCCTTTTCCTTCTTCATTTGGAGAGAATTCAATCCAAACATGACCATATTGTCCGCGTCCGCCAGATTGACGGGCGAATTTTCCTTCAACTTGTGCAGCTTGACGGAATGTTTCACGGTAAGATACTTGTGGTGCACCGACATTAGCTTCAACCTTGAACTCGCGTTTCATACGGTCAACTAGGATATCCAAGTGAAGTTCACCCATACCAGCGATAATGATTTGTCCAGTTTCCTGGTCAGTATGTGCTCTGAAAGTAGGGTCTTCTTCTTGAAGCTTTTGTAGAGCTGTTGTCATTTTATCTTGGTCAGCTTTTGATTTCGGCTCAACAGAAAGTTGGATAACCGGCTCTGGGAATACCATTGATTCTAAGATAACAAGATTCTTTTCATCACATAGTGTATCTCCAGTAGTTGTATCTTTTAATCCGACTGCCGCAGCGATATCTCCAGCATGAACTTCAGTGATTTCTTGACGGCTGTTCGCGTGCATTTGCAGGATACGTCCTACACGTTCACGTTTGCCTTTTGTAGAGTTTTGAACATATGATCCGGATTGAAGTGTACCAGAGTACACACGGAAGAATGTTAATTTACCTACATAAGGGTCAGTCATAACTTTAAATGCAAGTGCTGAGAATGGCTCTGAATCATCTGCATGACGTTCCACTTCTTCATCACTATCAGGAATAGTTCCCTTGATTGACGGAATATCAAGCGGTGATGGAAGATAATCAACAACTGCATCCAACATTAATTGAACACCTTTGTTTTTGAAAGCAGAACCGCAAAGTACAGGGTAAAACTCTACTGCCAATGTCGCTTTACGAATTGCAGCTTTCAGTTCCTCGATAGAGATTTCCTCTCCACCAAGATATTTTTCCATTAACTCCTCATCAACTTCAGCAGCTGCTTCAACCAACTTTTCACGGTATTCTTCAGCTTGCGCTTTATATTCATCAGGAATTTCAATTACTTCTAAATCAGTACCTAAGTCATTACCGTAGATAGTAGCTTTCATTTCCACTAAATCAATAATCCCTGTAAATTGATCTTCAGCACCGATTGGAAGTTGAACCGGATGTGCATTCGCTTGAAGACGATCATTTATCGTGCTTACTGAATATAGGAAATCCGCACCCATTTTATCCATTTTATTAACAAATACAATTCGTGGAACTCCGTAAGTTGTTGCTTGACGCCAAACTGTTTCAGTTTGCGGTTCTACACCGGATTGTGCGTCAAGTACAGTAACGGCACCATCAAGCACACGAAGAGAACGTTCAACTTCAACTGTGAAGTCTACGTGTCCTGGTGTGTCGATGATATTTACACGGTGATCATGCCACTGTGCTGTAGTTGCAGCAGAAGTAATAGTGATTCCGCGCTCTTGTTCTTGTTCCATCCAGTCCATCTGTGATGCACCTTCATGAGTTTCACCGATTTTATGAATTTTACCAGTGTAATAAAGGATACGTTCAGATGTAGTCGTCTTACCGGCATCGATGTGAGCCATGATGCCGATATTACGAGTATTTGCTAAGGAGAACTCTCTTGCCATATGTTTTTCTCCTTCCTAGTTATGAGAATTTTTTTAACATGCAATTAAAAAGATGTTTTTACCAACGGTAGTGAGCAAACGCTTTGTTCGCTTCTGCCATTTTATGTGTATCTTCACGTTTCTTAACAGATGCACCAGTATTGTTTGCTGCATCCATGATTTCGTTAGCTAAACGCTCTTCCATCGTTTTTTCTCCGCGAAGACGCGCATAGTTAACTAACCAGCGAAGTCCAAGTGTAGTACGACGATCAGGACGCACCTCGATTGGTACTTGATAGTTTGCACCACCTACACGGCGTGCTTTTACTTCAAGAACAGGCATGATGTTTTTAAGTGCTTGGTCGAATACTTCCATTGGTTCTTTGCCAGTGCGCTCACGGATTGTATCAAACGCTGCATATAGAATAGCTTGAGATGTTCCTCTTTTCCCGTCAATCATCATTTTGTTGATCAGGCGAGTCACAAGCTTTGAATTGTAAATAGGATCTGGTAACACGTCTCTTTTTGCTATTGAACCTTTACGTGACATATTTTTTCCTCCTTTCAAGAAAGCTGTTTATTTAATTTATGTTATTTCTTAGCTGCTTTTGGTTTCTTAGTACCATATTTAGAACGAGATTGCATACGGTTGTTAACACCAGCTGTGTCTAACGCACCGCGTACGATATGATATCGTACCCCTGGTAAGTCTTTTACACGTCCTCCGCGAATAAGAACAACACTGTGCTCTTGCAGATTGTGTCCGATACCAGGAATATAAGCTGTAACCTCGATTCCATTTGTTAAACGAACACGAGCATATTTACGAAGTGCTGAGTTCGGTTTCTTCGGTGTCATTGTACCAACACGAGTACACACCCCGCGCTTTTGAGGTGATGTCACGTTAGTTTGTGCCTTTTTGAAGCTATTATAACCTTTGTTAAGTGCCGGAGATTTTGAATTCTCAACAGCAGATTGACGTGGTTTACGCACTAATTGATTAATAGTAGGCATTATATGTCCTCCTTTCAAATTTTGTTAAGTCCACACATCCAGGTGGTTCATTTTAAAGCAAAAACAAAATTCTTGCAGAATGATTCTACAAAAATCGGTTTTGTTAATTAATTAACGCAACGACTGCTGCACCTACTTGAATGCCACATGCTTTCCCCAATTTATTCATGGAATCCACATATGTTATAGAAACGCCGGCATCACTTGCTAACGCTACAATATTGGATGTCAACCTAGGATCTGCATCCATTGCAACGAGCAATTCAACGGCAATTCCATTCTTTAATGATTTAGCAGATTGCTTTGTTCCTACGGTAAATTCTTTGGCCTGCAATACTTTTTCATAAGACATCTTCATATCCTCCAAAGTATCCGGTTAATAGGAGCACCTTTGATATATTATCACTTTGAAAAAGTGATGTCAACCACAATTTGAATTTGATTTAGCAAGTTTTTTTGCCGTTTGAAAATGACTTGTTTATTTTCCGGCAGTTTTTTTAAAAAACTACCTTCCAAAAAAACTCCATAATAAGGCATTCTCATGTGGAGAATGCCGTATTATGATTATTCCACTGTTACTTCAGCAGTTTCTTCATTTGGTACTGGTTCAGCTCTTCTATAACGAGGCATGCCCGTTCCAGCCGGAATCAGTTTACCAATGATGACATTTTCTTTCAAACCAAGCAGCTCATCTCGTTTACCTTTAATAGCTGCGTCTGTAAGCACTCTTGTTGTTTCCTGGAAGGAAGCAGCAGATAGGAAGGAATCTGTTTCAAGCGACGCTTTCGTAATACCTAATAATACCGGACGACCGGTGGCAGGCATTTTTCCGCCGAGAAGCGCTTTTTCGTTCGCATCTGTAAACTGATGGATATCAAGCAGTGTACCTGGTAGTACATCGGTTTCACCGGCATCAATGACACGGATTTTGCGAAGCATTTGACGTACCATTACTTCTACGTGCTTATCTCCGATTTCAACACCCTGCATCCGATATACCTTTTGTACTTCTTTAAGCAGATACTCCTGAACAGAAGTTACATCCTTAACCTTAATTAATTCTTTCGGGTCAATCGATCCTTCAGTCAATTCCTCGCCGCGTTCCACTCTATCATTCACAGCAACCTTTAATCTGGCTGTATATGGAGCTGAGTACGTACGGGTTTCTAATAAACCTTGAACGACTATTTCATGCTGACGATCACGACCTTCATTAATCGCAACAACCACTCCGTCGATCTCTGTAATGACAGCTTGACCTTTCGGGTTACGCGCTTCGAAAATTTCCTGAATACGCGGAAGACCTTGTGTAATATCGTCTCCTGCTACCCCCCCAGTATGGAAAGTACGCATGGTTAACTGTGTACCAGGTTCACCGATTGATTGCGCGGCAATAATCCCAACAGATTCACCAACTTCAACTTCTTGACCTGTAGCAAGGTTTCGACCATAGCATTTTTTACATACTCCATGACGGGTATTACATGTGAATGCAGAACGAATCCATACCTCTTCAATTCCAGCATCGATAATTTCAATTGCGAGATCTTCAGTAATCAAGCCATTTTCCGGTACGAGAATTTCCTTCGTTTCCGGATGTCTGACAGCTTTTCTTGCATAACGTCCAATCAGACGCTCATCTAAAGCCTCGATTACTTCTGTACCATCTTTTAATGCTGATACGAGAATACCGCGATCCGTACCACAATCATCGTCACGCACAATTACATCCTGAGCCACGTCAACAAGACGTCTTGTTAAGTAACCTGAGTCCGCAGTTTTCAGTGCTGTATCGGCAAGACCTTTACGCGCACCATGAGTGGAGATAAAGTACTCCAATACCGTTAAACCTTCACGGAAACTGGAGATGATCGGCAACTCGATAATACGTCCGGCCGGGTTGGCCATCAATCCGCGCATACCAGCTAACTGAGTGAAGTTTGATGCGTTACCACGGGCACCAGAGTCGCTCATCATAAAGATTGGGTTTGTATTCTCTAAGGAATCCATCAGTTTAGACTGAATCATATCTTTAGCAGCACTCCAAATGGAAATAACACGATCATAACGCTCTTCCTCTGTTATTAAACCACGTCTAAACTGCTTTAATACATTTTCGACCTTTGTTTGTGCTTCATCGATAATTTCCTTTTTCTCGGCTAATACAACGATGTCTGCAACCCCAACAGTAATTCCTGCTTTGGTAGAGTATTTAAAGCCCAGATCCTTCATACGGTCAAGCATTTTGGATGTTTCAGTAATTTTATAGCGTTTAAACACTTCGGCAATGATATTACCGAGAATTTTCTTCTTGAACGGATCGACTAGCGGCATTTGTTGGATAGCAGCTTTAACATCTGTTCCGCGGTCAACAAAATATTTAGCTGGTGTTTCCACTTCAAGATTACTCTTTGTCGGTTCATTGATAAACGGGAACGATTTTGGCAAGATCTCGTTAAAGATTAACTTACCAACTGTCGTTACTAATAACTTCTGATTTTGCTCTTCCGTGAATGTCGGATTGTTCAGAGAGCAGGCACGAATTGCGACACGAGTATGCAAATGGACATAACCATTCTGATAAGCGAGAAGCGCCTCATTCGTATCGTTGAAAATCATCCCTTCGCCCACTGTTCCTTCTCTTTCAAGTGTCAGATAGTAGTTACCTAATACCATATCCTGAGAAGGTGTTACAACCGGTTTTCCATCCTTCGGATTCAAGATGTTCTGCGCAGCAAGCATTAACAGGCGCGCTTCGGCTTGAGCCTCTGAAGAAAGCGGCACGTGAACCGCCATTTGGTCACCATCAAAGTCGGCGTTATATGCCGTACAAACGAGTGGATGGAGACGAATGGCCCGTCCCTCTACAAGGGTAGGTTCAAACGCCTGGATCCCTAATCTATGCAATGTTGGTGCACGGTTAAGTAATACCGGGTGTTCTTTAATAACCTCTTCCAACACATCCCAGATTTCGGGCTGTACGCGTTCAATTTTTCGTTTTGCCGATTTAATATTGTGAGCCAGGCCTTTTTCAACCAGCTCTTTCATAACAAAAGGTTTAAATAGTTCTAAAGCCATTTCCTTCGGCAAACCGCATTGGTACATTTTTAAATTCGGACCAACAACAATAACGGAACGTCCGGAATAGTCAACACGTTTTCCAAGAAGATTTTGACGGAAACGCCCTTGTTTTCCTTTCAGCATATGTGAAAGTGACTTTAACGGTCTGTTTCCCGGTCCCGTTACAGGACGTCCGCGGCGCCCGTTATCAATTAAAGCATCAACGGCTTCTTGAAGCATCCGTTTTTCATTCTGTACAATAATGCTAGGTGCACCCAAATCCAACAACCGTTTCAAACGATTATTACGGTTGATTACACGACGGTATAAATCATTCAGGTCAGATGTAGCAAAGCGTCCGCCATCAAGCTGAACCATCGGACGGAGCTCCGGAGGAATAACCGGCAGTACATCAAGAATCATCCATGACGGCTCGTTTCCGGAACCGCGGAATGCTTCAATGACTTCAAGACGTTTAATCGCTCTTGTACGACGCTGCCCTTGGGCACTTTTTAATTCTTCCTTCAGCATATCTGCTTCTTTTGTTAAATCGATATCTGAAAGCAGCTTTTTAATAGATTCAGCACCCATTGATGCCTGGAATTTACTACCGTATTTTTCACGATATGCACGGTATTCTTTTTCAGATAACAGCTGTTTCTTTTCAAGGGTTGATTCTCCTGGATCTGTAACAACGTAAGAAGCAAAGTAAATAACTTCCTCTAACGCACGCGGTGACATATCAAGAACAAGCCCCATTCGGCTTGGAATTCCTTTGAAATACCATATATGGGAAACAGGTGCCGCCAATTCAATATGTCCCATGCGTTCACGTCGAACCTTAGCTCGTGTTACTTCAACACCGCATCGATCACATACTACACCTTTATAGCGTACACGTTTGTACTTACCGCAATGACATTCCCAGTCCTTTTGCGGTCCAAAAATACGTTCACAAAATAAGCCGTCTTTCTCCGGCTTTAACGTACGATAGTTTATTGTTTCTGGCTTCTTAACCTCACCATAAGACCATGAACGAATTTTGTCTGGTGATGCAAGGCCAATTTTCATATACTCAAAATTATTTACATCAAGCAAGGGGCCTACCTCCCTTTTCATCTCCGGGTTTAACCTTGACTGTATGATGCCGGCTTCCGGTCAATTCTCCCCATCTATGGAAAATTATTAGCAGAACTATTATTTCCAACTATACAATAACCCCAGGGAGGCCCCTATTCATGAGGCCTTCCCTGGATTGTTAAATATTATTCGTTTGAACCGACCTTCTCGGATTCAACATTTTGCGTTTCAGTTACAGCCGCTAAAGGCTCTGAATGTTGGATATCATCATCATCTTCCGGATCGCGCATTTCGATTTCTTCTTCATCACCGGAAAGAATCTTAACATCTAAACCTAAACTTTGAAGTTCCTTAATTAATACTTTAAATGATTCTGGAACTCCCGGTTCCGGTACATTTTCACCTTTTACAATGGCTTCATATGTTTTCACACGTCCGACAACATCATCTGATTTAACTGTTAAAATCTCCTGAAGTGTATATGCTGCACCGTAAGCTTCTAGCGCCCATACCTCCATCTCACCGAAACGCTGTCCGCCGAACTGTGCTTTTCCACCGAGCGGCTGCTGTGTAACAAGTGAGTAAGGGCCGGTTGAACGGGCATGAAGTTTATCGTCAACCATATGCGCTAATTTAATCATATACATGACACCGACGGAAACACGGTTATCGAACGGTTCACCGTTTCTTCCATCGTACAGGATTGTTTTGGCATCATATGCCATACCAGCTTCCTGAATCGTAGACCAAACATCTTCTTCAGTTGCACCATCAAATACAGGTGTAGCAACATGGATACCTAAGGATCTCGCTGCCATTCCTAAGTGAAGCTCAAGCACCTGTCCAATGTTCATCCGTGAAGGAACCCCTAACGGATTTAACATGATGTCAACAGGTGTGCCATCCGGTAAATAAGGCATATCTTCTTCTGGTAAAATACGAGAGATAACCCCTTTGTTCCCATGGCGTCCAGCCATTTTATCACCGGCTGAGATCTTACGCTTCTGCACAATGTAGGCACGAACCAGCTGATTCACACCTGGAGGAAGTTCATCCCCGTCTTCGCGGTTAAAGACTTTCACGTCTAATACAATCCCGCCGCCGCCATGTGGTACACGAAGGGACGTATCACGAACTTCACGTGCTTTTTCACCAAAAATAGCATGCAATAAGCGCTCTTCCGCAGTTAATTCAGTAACTCCTTTTGGTGTTACTTTACCAACGAGAAGATCACCGTCTTTTACCTCGGCACCAATGCGGATAATACCGCGCTCATCCAGGTTGCGCAGAGCATCTTCCCCTACGTTTGGAATATCACGGGGAATTTCTTCAGGTCCCAGCTTCGTATCACGGGACTCTGATTCATATTCTTCAATATGGATGGAAGTATAAACATCATCTTTAACAAGGCGTTCACTCATGATGATGGCATCCTCATAGTTATAGCCATCCCATGTCATGAAGGCAATTAATACGTTCCGTCCTAAAGCAAGTTCACCAAGTTCCATGGAAGGACCATCGGCTAAAATTTCGCCTTTTGTTACCTTGTCTCCAACTGCGACAATCGGACGTTGGTTATAACATGTACCTTGGTTGGAACGGACAAATTTAAGCAAACGATATTTATCAAGATTGCCTTTCACTTCTTGTCCGTCGACTTCCTCAATACGGCGCACCCATACCTCACGAGCTTCAACATGCTCAACAATCCCATTATTTTTACAAATGACAGCTGCTCCGGAGTCTTTACCTGATACATATTCCATACCGGTTCCTACTCTTGGTGCCTCGGGCTGCATAAGCGGCACGGCTTGACGCTGCATGTTCGCTCCCATTAAGGCGCGGTTCGAGTCATCGTTTTCTAAGAAAGGAATACATGCTGTCGCTGCTGAAACAACCTGCTTCGGCGATACATCCATGTAGTCAATTCGTTCCCTTTTTACCGTGGTGTTTTCACCGCGGAAACGGGAAACCACCTCTTCATCTAAAAAGGCCCCGTTTTCATCTAGGCGTGAGTTGGCCTGCGCCACAACATAATTATCTTCTTCATCTGCAGTTAAATAATCAATATGATCGGTTACACTTCCCGTATCAGGATCTACTTTACGATATGGAGTTTCAATAAAACCGAATTTATTAACCTTCGCATAGGAAGATAAAGAGTTAATTAATCCAATGTTCGGTCCCTCCGGCGTCTCAATCGGACACATCCGGCCATAGTGGGAATAGTGAACGTCACGCACTTCCATTCCGGCACGTTCACGAGTTAATCCACCAGGTCCCAATGCAGACAGACGGCGTTTATGAGTCAGCTCTGCCAGCGGGTTGGTTTGGTCCATAAATTGAGATAATTGCGAACTGCCGAAGAACTCCTTAATTGATGCAATAACCGGACGAATATTAATAAGCTGCTGCGGTGTAATTGTGTTTGTATCCTGAATAGACATTCTTTCACGTACAACACGTTCCATTCTTGATAAACCAATTCTGAATTGGTTTTGCAATAATTCACCGACAGAGCGCAGACGTCTATTACCTAAATGGTCGATATCATCTGTGTCGCCTACCTCGTGAAGCAAATTGAAAAAGTAGCTGATGGTAGAAATGATATCAGCAGGTGCAATATTCTTCACTTCATCCGTCACATAAGCGTTACTTATGACATTAATAAGCTTTTCGTCCTCATTTGGGGCATAAATTTTAACAGATTGAAGGAGAACATCATCTTCAACTACACCGCCGTATGGGCTTAATGTTTTAAAACCGATATTTTTTTCTAAATTAGGAATAATACGATCTAGATTACGGCGGTCCAGTAACGTTCCCTTTTCAGCGATAATTTCACCTGTTTCAGGATCTACCAATGTTTCAGCCAGTTTTTGACCGAATAATCTATTTTTAATATGAAGCTTTTTGTTAATTTTGTATCGGCCGACATTTGCCAGGTCATAACGTTTTGGGTCAAAGAAACGGGATACTAATAAGCTTTTTGCGTTATCTACCGTAGGCGGTTCACCTGGACGCAAACGTTCATATATTTCAAGCAACGCTTTTTCCGTGCTTTCTGTATTATCTTTTTCTAGCGTATTACGAAGGTATTCATTATCACCTATTAAATCAATAATTTCTTGATCTGATCCGAAACCAAGAGCGCGCAAAAGAACCGTAACGGGCAGTTTCCGCATACGATCAATCCTCACATACACAACATCTTT
>CALGSR010000420.1 GCA_937902115.1 uncultured Bacillus sp.
TTTTTCGAGCGAACTCGCGAGTATCGGGCGCAAATACGCCAAGGCGCATTTGATTTTTAGCAGTAGAATTTAAGTTTTGACTTAAATCATCAATGCTTTGAATGTTATGGATTCCACTATAACAGGAGCAGCTTCTGGAGAGTATGCAAGAAAGCATCGCCGAAGGGTTCACAATCTCAGGCAAACGAACAGAAGAGTAACGAATGTTTATTTGTTATTCTTATGGATGCAGAGATTGGGCGATACCAATCTCTTTTTAGTTGTTACTTTTTAGAGAATCTTTACGTTCCCAAAGGGTTTCTTACAGCAAATTAGGTACGTTAAATGATTGATAGTAAATATTATTTAACTTTATTCAGCGGAATCCCCCATCTTTATAAGTTGTGGGATGAATGTAACAACTACACGAATCCAGTGTGGATTTCAATACTGGCTGAATGGAGTTAAAGCCTCTGGCGGATGCTCGATTTTTCAAAGGAAATTTTTCGAGCGAGCTCGTTAGTATCGAGTGCAAATACGCCAATGGAATTTGATATAAATTGCTAGATAACAAAGGAGAGAATGTTCAAATGTTCACAATTAAGACGCTAAACAATATTGCTCAATGCGGATTAGATGTATTTACTAGTGAGAATTACACAATTGATAACGATGCACAGACACCTGATGCATACCTTTTACGTAGTTTTAACATGCATGATATGGAGCATGATAAAAATGTTAAGGCTATTGCCCGTGCTGGAGCTGGTGTGAACAATATCCCTGTTGGCAAATGTACGGAACAAGGAATTGTTGTATTCAATACTCCCGGTGCAAATGCGAATGCCGTAAAAGAATTAGTATTAACCACATTAATGGCTTCTTCTCGTAATCTATTTGCCGGTGTGTCATGGACAAAAGGATTAGAAGGTAAAGGTGAAGAGGTTCCTAAGCTTGTTGAAGCCGGTAAAAAACAATTTGTCGGAAAAGAAATCAAAGGAAAAACTTTAGGGGTTATCGGTTTAGGAGCAATCGGTGCACTTGTTGCAAACGATGCGCTTGACCTTGATATGGATGTTGTCGGATTTGACCCATTCATTTCTGTTGATACCGCATGGAATTTATCACGTAATGTACAACGTGCGATGTCAATTGAAGAATTGTTCGCAAAATCAGACTATATTACAGTACACGTTCCATTAACAAATGATACAAAAGGAATGTTCAATGCAGAAACATTTGCCACTATGAAAGACGGCGTTCACATTTTGAACTTCTCTCGCGGTGAATTAGTCAATGAAACAGATATGGCAGTGGCGCTCGAAAGCGGCAAGGTTGGAAAATATATTACTGACTTCCCAAATGAAACAGTTCTAAAAATGAAAAATTGTGTTGCGATTCCACATCTTGGAGCAAGTACAACTGAATCAGAAGAAAACTGTGCGATCATGGCTTCACGTCAAGTGAAAATTTACCTTGAGACAGGTAATATTAAGAACTCTGTGAATTTCCCTGACACATACCTTCCTTATACAGGAAGACGCCGTGTAGCAGTTTTCCATAAAAATGTTCCAAACATGGTTGGACAAATTACTCAAGTGTTATCTAATTACAGCTTGAACATTGCAGACATGGTAAATAGAAGCCGTGGTGACTATGCGTACACGATGATTGACATTGATAACAAGATTAACGGCGATGTAACTCCTTCTTTAGAGGAGAACTTCAATAAAATTGAAGGAATCGTATCCGTTCGCTTTATTTAATGAGGATATATTAATGAGATAAAGGTGATATACTCTCCTGTTAAGCTACTGGCTTAACGGGAGGTATATCACCTTTTTTTGCATTAAGGGAAAAAACCGAGCGCAAATTCGACGGGCGAATTTGATATTCAATTGAATTCTATCTTAGTTAATTTTGCAATAATATGTCGAAAGGGAAAAAGAATTCGACATATATCGCACGGTGTGACGAAGATTGACATGTTGTTTTGCCGGCTATTAATCAATCAAACGATAAATACTTTATAAAAACTTAACATATTTATAAGATTGCCCTAAAGTTTAGGGATTATTATAAAAATTAAGTGTACTTTCCACTGTATTGCAGTAAAATTCACATTTTTCAACAAAAAGTAAGAAATCCCCCCTTTCTAGTCGGTATTTGTCGAGAAGTTTTTGAAGTTTTCTGAACATTTTTGTTGTATGATGTGAATGTTGATAAAAAACTACATAAAACAACATTCGGAGGTAGGGACAGTGACACAAAACCAAATCGTAATTGCAAGTGCAGTAAGAACACCAATAGGAGCATTCTTAGGAAGTGTTAAAAAAGTAAAGGCAACTGACTTGGGAGCGCTTGTTATTAAAGAAGCGTTAAACAGAGCTGGCGTAAAAGGTGAGCAAGTAGACCAAGTTATTATGGGGAACGTACTTCAAGCTGGTCTTGGACAAAACCCTGCAAGAAATGCAGCCTTAACTGCAGGAATTCCACAAGAAGCTACTGCTACAACAATCAATATCCTATGTGGATCAGGTTTAAGAGCGGTACATTTGGCAGCTCAGTCTATCCTTGCTGGTGAATCTGATATCGTTGTTGCCGGTGGTATGGAAAGCATGAGCGGTGCTCCATATATCTTAAAAAATGCACGTGACGGATTTAAAATGGGTAACCAAAAGGTTGAAGATACATTGCTCGCTGATGGCTTAAATTGTGCGATGAATGATTATCATATGGGTATTACAGCGGAAAATTTGGCAGAAAAGTATGAAATTTCACGCGAAGAGCAAGACGAATTCTCAGCATGGAGCCAACAAAAAGCTCAAGCTGCAATCGAAGCTGGCCGCTTTGCAGATGAAATCGTTCCTGTTGAAGTTCCAGGAAGAAAAGGACAAGTTACTGTATTCAGCCAAGACGAATTCCCACGTTTCAATACAGTTGCAGCTGATTTAGCTAAATTACGTCCTGCATTCAAAAAAGACGGAACAGTAACTGCTGGTAACGCATCTGGCGTAAATGACGGTGCTGCTGCAGTTGTTGTAATGAGCGCGAAAAAAGCTGAAGAACTTGGCATTAAACCATTAGCAATCATCAAAGCGAATGCAACTGCTGGGGTAGATCCAAGCATCATGGGTATCGGACCAGTTCCTGCTGTGAAAAAAGCATTAGAAAAAGCTTCTTTATCTTTAGAAGATATCAACTTAATTGAAGCAAACGAAGCATTTGCTGCTCAATCTATCGCAGTTGATCGTGAACTACACTTCAATAAAGATGTCTTAAACGTTAACGGCGGCGCAATCGCACTAGGCCACCCTATCGGAATGAGCGGCACTAGAATCCTAGTTTCATTGATTCACGAAATGCAAAAACGTGAGGATGCTAAGTACGGTCTTGCAACTCTTTGCGTTGGCGGCGGCATGGGCGTAGCAACAATTGTCGAAAAAGCTTAAGACGCATTTGATTGTGAATAGTCATTATTGAACCTAACAAATTGGGCTTCTGAGATTTTAGGAGCCCCGTTTGCATGTGACGTGAGAAATTTGTCAAAAAATGAAGAAAAGTTTTACGAAAATTTTAAATTATTAACCTATTAATTTAATCAGAAAACTAGTATGATAAAAACTGCAAAAAGATCATGGAGGAGAAATAATGGCTGCTAACAATAATTTGTACGATATGTGGAAGGATTTCTACAATCAATCAAGTAACTTATTTGATGAAAAGGTTAAAGAGGATTTCCCGGCTCAAGGAGTGGGACAAGCGCTGGAGGCAAATCTTCTATTTAAGAAGATGGTAAATGAAGTAACTGAACGTTATTTAGAACAAGTCAATATGCCAAGCCGCAATGATTTGGCCAGCATCTCATCTTTGATCATCAATGTTGACGCAAAAGTAGATGATCTTGAAGCATTATTGGAAGAATCAAAAGGCTCAAGCGGTGTTTCACAGGTTGAGTTCGCAAATGAACTGAACAGTGTGAAAAAGGATATTAAGGGTCTTGATGATAAATTGAATCAAGTGATTGCTCTATTAACGGCTCAAGCTGAAAAAAATGAAAAGCAACCTGCTGCAAAAGCACAACCTAGCACCAGCACACAAAGAGCACAAAATACGACGCAAAAAGCAACAACAGAAAAGGTTTCACAATCTAAGCAAGCATAACAAAATTTTAAACCTATTAAATTATAGATAGATAAATAAATGATATGAATGGAGAGGACATGGAAATGGCAGAATTAACAAATAAAGTAGCAATCGTAACAGGCGGAAGCAGAGGAATTGGATCTTCAATCGCATTGGAATTAGCAAAAAACGGTGCAAAAGTTGTTATCAACTATAACAGCAACAGCTCTGCAGCAGATAAAATGGTAGCTGAAATCCAAGAAGTTGGCGGAGAAGCTTATGCAGTACAAGCTGACGTTTCAAACAGTGAAGATGCAGCTAAATTAGTACAAGCAACTGTTGAGAAATTCGGTCAATTAGACATTCTTGTTAACAATGCAGGTATCACTCGTGACACTACATTCAAAAACATGACTGAAGAAGACTGGAGAAAAGTAATTGATGTTAACTTAAACAGCGTGTTTAATACTACATCTCCTGCTCTTCCACACCTAATTGCAGCTGAAGCAGGACGTGTGATCAATATTTCTTCTATCATCGGACAATTCGGTGGTTTTGGACAAACAAACTATTCTGCAGCTAAAGCTGGATTACTTGGTTTCACAAAATCACTTGCGCTTGAATTAGCGGCTAAAACAAATGTAACAGTTAATGCGATTTGCCCAGGATATATCGGAACAGAAATGGTACAAGCAATCCCTGAAAATGTTCTAGATAAAATCGTTGCGAAAGTTCCACAAAGACGTCTAGGTAAACCGGAAGAAATTGCAAAAGGCGTTGTGTTCTTATGTAAAGATGGCGCCTATATTACTGGCCAAGAGTTAAACATTAACGGCGGAATCTACATGTAATAGCGGCTTCCTAAGAAGTCGAGGGAAATAAATCCCTTTACAGCCTTTGGTGAATGCGGACCGAACAATGGGATGGATCGTGGCATCAAAGGCTGTTTTTAACGCTAGGAAAGACGCTTCCGCTTTTAAATAAGGAGATGAGCAGTCATTAATATTTTAGATACAAAAGAAGAGATTGAAAAGTTTTCTGAACTGTTACCGGAAGAGTATCAGCAAGTGTATAAACGTTTTGTTAAGGCGACACAAGCGTTAACAACAGATGCACAACCAGAGGTAGGACCGACACCAAAAGAAGTGATTTGGTCAAAAAATAAAACAAAATTATACCGTTATGTTTCTGATCAGCCGAAACAACACAAGACTCCATTACTATTGGTATATGCTTTAATTAACAAGCCATATATCATGGATTTAACGAAAGGCGCAAGCTTAGTAGAATACTTGGTAGACCGCGGCTTTGATGTTTATCTTGTTGACTGGGGCACACCTGGTTATGAAGATAAACACATGAAACTGGATGATTATATCGTTGATTATCTTCCTCGTGCAGTCAGTAAAGTACTGGCTAAATCAGGAGCAAAGGAACTTTCTGTCCTTGGCTATTGCATGGGAGGAACAATTACTTCTATTTTTGCATCACTGTATAAAGATCTGCCAATTAAGAACCTTGTCTTTATGACAACTCCGTTTGACTTTGCAGATACAGGCCTTTATGGCGAAATGTTAAATGAAAAGTATTTTGATGTGGATAAAGTAGTCGATGTTCTTGGTCTCATTCCACCGGAAATGATTGACTTTGGAAACAAATTAGTGAAGCCCATGTCAAACTTCTACGGCCCTTACGTGAGCCTTGTTGATCGTTCTGACAACGAAAGATTTATGAAGAGCTGGAAGCTGCTGCAAAAATGGCTGAACGATGGAATTCCTTTCCCGGGTGAAGCATACCGCCAGTGGATCCGCGACTTCTATCAGCAGAACAAATTGATCAATGGTGAACTTGTTGTCCGCGGTCAGAAAGTGGATTTGAGTAACATTGAAGCGAATGTATTAAACCTATCTGGACAATCCGATATTATTGCTCAACCGCATATGGTAGAAGCATTAATGGGCGCAATCTCCAGTAAAGACAAAACATATATTGACCTTCCAGTGGGGCATACTTCCATTGTTTACGGAAGCAAAGCAAACAAAATCACTTATCCAACAATTGGTGACTGGCTTGCTGAGCGTTCAAACTGAGCATAGGTTCATATTTTTAAAGAGTGCTGCATGAATGCGGCACTCTTTTTGACGTAGACATCATGTTTTTGGAACAAAAATTCATCCATTCCATGTTTTTTTTTCGTAATTACTGCGTTACAAATGTTTCATTTGAGGTATAATATAAGTTAGCGAAAAGTCAACTGTTTTTATAAGATTTACAGTGGAAAGAGAGTGTTAGTATGGGTCGTAAGTGGAATAATATTAAGGAAAAAAAGGCGTCTAAAGATGCAAATACGAGTCGAATCAATGCTAAATTTGGTGTTGAAATTTATGTAGCGGCTAAAAAGGGCGAACCTGACCCGGAATCGAACCAGGCGTTAAAATTCGTTCTTGAACGTGCGAAAACGTATAATGTACCAAAACATATTATTGACCGTGCCATTGAGAAAGCGAAGGGAAATTCTGATGAAACCTTCAATGAACTTCGTTACGAAGGATTTGGGCCAAATGGTTCGATGGTTATTGTTGATGCGTTAACAAATAACGTAAACCGTACTGCTTCAGAAGTCCGGGCTGCATTTGGAAAGAACGGCGGAAACATGGGCGTGAGTGGTTCTGTTGCCTATATGTTTGATTCAACTGCTGTCATTGGCATTGAGGGGAAAAACGAAGAAGAAGTCCTTGAATTATTAATGGAAGCAGATGTCGATGTGCGTGACATTATCGAAGAAGAGGATTCCGTCATTGTTTACGCGGATCCGGATAAATTCCACGATGTACAAGAGGCATTCAAAAATGCAGGAATCACTGAATTTGCCGTGGCTGAGCTAACTATGCTGCCGCAAAATGAAGTTACACTTGAAGGCGACGCACTAGAGAAATTTGAGAAATTAATTGATGTTCTAGAAGATTTAGAAGACGTTCAGCAAGTATACCACAATATAGATCTAGGTGAATAATGGGACAGGGGGACGGTACCCTGTCCCATTTGTCTTTCTGCGACTGATTATTTCACATCCAAGAATGGATCGAAATAATCATACTCTGTTACACCGTTGGGGATTGGTGTGCTGATTCGGACCAGTTCACTGACAATGTCTGCAGCTTCTTGGCCGAAAACCGGCAGTGGTTGATAGTTATTTTCTGTCGTGCTTCCATCGGAATTTTCTAATGTTGGGACAATGGTTAATCCTTTCATGACAACCGTATCATCTTCCTTCGCAAATTTTACACGAAACATGGCGGTCTGCCTTGATAAAAGAGTGGGGTCAGCACCGAAAGCATAGTCCCCCATACTGTAAATAATATATTTTCCGTTATAGTTTTCAATACTTTCAAGCCGGTGTGGATGCGAACCCATGAGAATATCTGCTCCGGCATCTAAGATTCCATGGCCGAAATAGGTTTGATATTCAACCGGTGTTTCACGGTATTCGACACCCCAATGCATATTAACGATGACAAGATTACCTGGGTGTTTATACTGTTTTACCTCATTTTTAATGCGGGCAAGATATTCAGCGCTATATTGGCTCATACGGCAATCATAGCCGAGAAAAACCGTCTCGATGCCGCCGATTGTCTTTATAAGCGGCATTCCATCATTAAAGACAACTACCTTATGTTCACGAAAGGCCTCTAATGTATCTTTATAGCCAACTTCAAAATAATCCATCGTATGATTATTTGCCAAATTTGCAGCCTCCACCCCACTGGCCGGTAAAAAGGCGACATGTTCCGGCTTGCTCTTAATACGCCACATTTTATTCATTGCCTTTTCTTCATGGGTAAAAGCACTTTCGGCGTTGAACCATGGCAGACTGTTTTTGAAGACATATTGATTATCGCCGTTGTTTTTGGCAAACACATTGTCGAATTTTAAATGCTCCGGGGTTTCCGGATAGGTACCGAAGGAATTATCACCGATAAAGGTCAGCGTGATTTCATTCTCTTTCTTCTGTCCCTGTTCATATAAAGCAGCAGCCGCATAGAACCAATTGTATTGCGATGGCAGATTGACATTCAATTCGGGAGCTTCTGCTTTCAATCTTTGTGCAGCAGCCACATAATCAGGATAGACTTCTCCTAATGCCTTTTCATCGGCCTTTCCTTTCCCATAAGACTCCAGTGCCTCAAGGCTATTCATCAGACTTTGCATGTATTTACTGTTTCCATCTTCATGATATTCAAAGTTACTTAAGTCCCTTAATAGGCTGCTTAATTCCCTTTGTGATGCAGAGTCCCCGCCTGTTGCAGCAAGCTTTTGCAAGGTTATTAAGGCTTGATTTGATTGTTGTTCCACTGCTTCATTCGTTAATTGCTTCTTGTGTTCTGCTGTTACCTTTGCTGTTTCTGTTTTATTTCCGGTAGTCGTTTCTGCCGTCTGACAGCCAGCAATGCCGAATGCTAAAAGACCGATAAGCAAAATGTTTCGTTTCTTCATGCTTCCCCTCCGTATTTTGCTAGAATACTAGTTTAATAGAATAAATGAAGATAAGATTACAAGTTTCATATATAAATTATACTATGAAGGGGAGTGGAACAACTACCAGATTCCGTATTGTAATCCTCGTAACCCCAAATAATTGCTATATTTCAGCATTTCGACATAAAATAAAAGGAATGGTACTAATGGGCAAGAGGTGAATTTTTAATAGGGGTTGATAGAAGTGAATGCACCAATGGTGTACGAATTACGGAAACCGAAGGAGATTGAGCCGAATAAAGTGTATCCAGCTTTATTTTTAATTCATGGCAGAGGCAGTAATGAGCGTAATATGTTTGATTTGATTAGCGGTTTGGAGGAGGATTTCTTTATCTTTAGTGTTCGCGGGCATCTGCCACAGCCTCCGGGGTACTCCTTTTTTACATTTAAAATATATGGCCATCCTGATCGCGGTGTTTTTGATGAAGGGATTGAGCTGCTAACGAGCTTTATTGATTATGCTGCTGTGGAATATCCACTAGATAAGCGTCATTTCTATTTACTTGGCTTCAGTCAGGGAGCGGTAGCGTCGAATACGCTTGCTTTAACGATGGGTGACAGGATTAAAGGGATTGTTTCACTCAGCGGGTATATCCCGTTATTTGTGAAGGATGAATATGATAAAAAGCTTGTTGATAAAGTGTCTGTCTTTATTTCCCATGGTGTGGAGGACACAGTGCTTCCATTTGAGTGGGGCGAAGCAGCAAGGGACTATTTCGTAGGTGCAGGTGCTAATGTTGCTTTTTACAGCTATAATTGCGGTCATACGGTAGCAGAACAAAATCGACGCGATTTTAAAAAATGGGTTTTAGAGGATTTGAAAAAATAATTTGAATGAAAAGGGACCGTTCCTGAAGCTTGCAGGTACGGTCCCTTTTCTATGTGAAACAGGGACATTCCTTAATCAAAAATCATGTCCTTCTCTTCTTCGTCTGAATAGACGGCAATTAAAATTTGCGCTGTTTCCTCCCCAACATTTTTGACAAAATGCGGTACACAGGCATTCCAGCTGAAGGAATCGCCTGCTTCGAGAATACAGGAATCTTCCCCCTGTTCAGCGAGAATTTGTCCCTTCAATACAAGATGAGCTTCAATCCCGGCGTGTGCGTGCGGCTGACCCATTGATGCCCCTGGTTCAGACTCGACAAGCATCATTCGCAAGCCATCTTTTGATGCGATATGTTCAATTTTTAGGTCATTATGGGAAGAATAAGTTCGTTCATGTTTTTTCACAATCTTCATATGTTGTTGTTTTTCAAGAAGTAAATAAGGCAGCGGCACCTCGAGAAAGCTGGCAATCGTCTGCAGTGTCTGAATAGAGGGCGAAGTGTTATTATTTTCGACATTGCTGATAAAGCCTTTTGACAGGCCGGTTGCTTCGCACATTTGTGCAATTGTAATTTGTTTGCGTTTACGGATGGAACGGATTTTTGTACCGATATCCAATGTCATCACTCCTGATGGTGTTTCGTAATAAAAAACTTAGTTCTATATTAGCATAAAAAACAATTGACATCCATAACAATAGTTGTTATCTTTTAAACAACAAATATTCATAATTGAAAACAAATGAAGGGATGATGAAAATGGAATCTCCGCTTGTTTATGAACTTCGGAAGCCAAAACATATCGATCCGAATCAGATATATCCAGCCCTTTTTCTCATGCATGGCATCGGCAGTAATGAAAAAAATATGCTGCATCTCGTATCAGGGCTTGAGGATAAGTGTTATATCTTCAGTATTCGCGGGCCTATTTCGCATCCTTCCGGGTTTGCCTTTTTCACGATTGAAGGCTACGGCAAGCCGCACCTTGATGTCTTTGATGTAGCAATCCAAAGATTGACAGGTTTTCTTGATTATGCCGCCCGGCAGTATCCAATTGATCAAAAGCAATTGTATCTGCTTGGCTTTAGCCAGGGTGCTATTCTTTCCATGTCACTTGGTCTTGTGTTAGGAAGCAGAATTAAAGGCATTGTTGCTTTGAGCGGTTATATTCCGAAATTTTTGCGGGAGCAGGAGGATACGGATGTATCCGGATTGGAAGCATTTATCTCGCATGGAGAACTCGATCAAGTCCTCCCTTATGAATGGGGGCTTGAAGCTAAAAGCTTTTTAAAAGAAAAAGGTGCGTCTGTAACGTTCCGAACCTATTCGGATCCTCATGCCGTCTCACCAGAGAACCAAAAGGATTATACAGAATGGCTGCTCACACAGCTGGAAAACGATAAAGGAGGAAATGGATTATGATGCCATCATTATTTATTGCCCATGGGGCTCCATTGCTTGCGATAGAGGATAATGAATATACACAGTATTTAGCTGAATTGGGACGGACAATGCCGAGACCTAAGGCCGTTGTTCTCTTTTCGGCGCACTGGGAATCATCTGTGCAGGAGGTTAGTGATGTAAATGAATTTGATACAATTTATGATTTTGGCGGCTTTCCGAAGGAATTATATGAAATTAAGTATCCGGCCAAGGGTGCAAAGGATATTACCGAGGAAATAAAAGAGTTATTTACTAAAGAGGGAATCCCATTTGAAGTGAATACAAGCCGCGGTCTGGACCACGGTGCGTGGGTTGTCCTGCGCATGCTTTATCCAAATGCAGATATCCCTGTCGTTTCAATGTCTGTGAATCAGCATCTGACACCAGCGGAACAATACAAAATTGGCCGTTCATTATCCACCTTGCGGGAACAGGATGTGTTGATTATTGGCAGCGGTGGAACCGTGCATAATCTTCGTGCTGTCGGCTGGGAACGGGACGGCAAGGTGAATGACGAGTGGGCTGTTGATTTTGATGAATGGATTGGAAAGCATCTAATAAGCTGGGATACAGGGAAGCTGTTTGATTATTATGAGCTGGCCCCAAATGCCGAATTTGCTGTTCCTCGCTACGGTAAGGAACATTTTATTCCGCTTTTCTATGCAATGGGTGCCGCAGATGACGCGAAAGAGGCAAAGCTTCTGCACCGCAGTTATCGTTATGGAAATCTTAGTCACAGTGTCTGGCAATTCGGTTAATATCTTTCAGAAGAATAGAAGTTCTTAAATAAATAATAGGGAAATGAGGAGAAAAAATGAAGAATAAATTTGAAGTAAGTACATTGGTTTTACGTGTGGTATTAGGGTTAACATTCTTTGTTCATGGTCTTGTAAAGTTTCAGGGGGGAATTGAAAATACAGTTGGTTGGTTTGCCAGCATCGGTCTTCCCGGCGCATTGGCTTATGTAGTAGCGATTTTGGAATTAGTCGGCGGGATCGCGTTAATCATTGGTTTAGGAAGCAGAGCGGTGTCAGGTTTGTTAGCCTTATTAATGCTTGGTGCGACAATCAAGGTTAAATTGGCAGCGGGGTTTTTAGGGGCAGGCCAAGGTGCAGGATACGAGTTGGATTTAGCTCTAATGGCAATGGCTGTTGTGATTGCTATTAACGGAAGCAAGCTGTTTGCTTTGGATCAAGTTTTGTCTAATAAGGAAAAAGGTACTGCTTCAACGGCAGCAGAGAATATTTAATAATAAGAAGGGAGTGAATTCAAGTGAATTCACTCCCTTTTTATTTATATGATATTGTTATTCAGCTGGCTGGTTATTCCTTTCCAGAGCCTTTTCTTGTCGTCTTTGCGCTAAATCTAAAGCAAGCTGGTTCGTACGGTTTTTGTTTAATGGATAGAAGAAAACTAGGATTAGAAAAATTGCCATGTAAATGATCGCAGGTACCAATGTGGCTAACCCATAGATTCCTGATAATGCTTCACTTGATTGATGGGCAGCAGCAGCATTGTATCCAACGGCTGCAATCGCAAAACCTCCGACACCACCGGCAATAGCCTGTCCAACTTTACGAGCCATTGAATAGATCGAATAGACAGTTGCGTCTTCACGAAGTCCGGTTAAGAACTCGTGGTAATCAATTACGTCTGTAACGAAGGCCCAGATGACAAGGTTAAAGAAGCCGAATCCTAACATCCCAATAGCTGAAATAAAGACGAATGGAAGGGCCGGTAGTCCTTTTAAGAAGAACAGTGCCAGATAGACAATGGCTGCTAATCCAATTCCTGCTGAGGCGACTTCCTTTTTTCCGTATTTTGAGACAAGCGGTTTTACAAATGGAATGGCAATAAATACGACGATGGTTTGCATTAAACCTGAAATACTTAGTGCTGCCGTGTTACTGAAATAATCTTTGAATAAGTAAATATTGACTGCTTGAGTCAGCATCGTATTGATCATGAAGATTAATGATGCGACAAGAATCCACATCAATGGTTTATTTTTTGCAAGACCCTTCATTGTTTTACCTATACTGACTTTTTCACCGTTGTTTTCCGGTGCTACAATTCGCTCTGTTGTTAGTTTATAGCAAGCAAAATAGCATGCCAGTGCCAATACACCAAAGAGAGCAGCGGCCATAAACATCCGGTCAGCCTGGATTTTATTATCAACAAATACAATTAACGGTCCGATAAAGTTGATGATGAGTGAGGCACACATGGAGCCCATTGTTCTCCATGATGATAAAGTAGTACGTTCCACTGGATCATCTGTAATAACGGAAGCCATTGAACCATAGGGAATATTAACGGTACTGTATAAAGTTCCCCAAACAATATAGGTGACAAATGCCCATGCGAGATAGAAACCATTGGACATGCCTGGAATTTGTACGAACATTAAGACCCCTACAATGACGAGCGGGAAGGACATTCTGAGAACCCAAGGTCTAAATTTACCTTGTGGTGTGGTCTTTCTTGTATCAATAAAACGGCCCCATGTAAGACGTGCCACCATAAAGAGCACCCCAACGGTAGCTGCGTTGATATGAAAAATGTCAGTATAGAATACCATCAAGAATGCCATAACGAGCATAAAGAAGAAATCGTTTCCAAAGTCACCAAATAAGTAACCGAATTTATCACGAATACCAAATGGTCGCAGCGGCTGACCATTGTTATGTGTCATCTGTGGTTTTTCTTGTAGTTTCGTTTGCGCTATCCCCATTGTTTTTTCCTCCCAAGTGTGAAGATCCAATTTTAATCATTTGCTAATTCTTATTATGGATAGGCGAATGATTAACTTGATTCTATTTATACTAGTATACTAGCATTAAATGTGTGAAAACGCAATCAGACATGAAAACCGTACACAAAATGTTCATAATTTACTCTTGTAAGTAAGAGATTATTTTTATCATAGGATATTTCTGTGTAAACAAAATTGTTTGCTAGTTTATTACCTGTATATAAATATACAGTTTTGTTTACTTGTACACGAATTGTATACATGTTTACCAAATGTTTACTTGTGAAATTTCTTGGTAGTTTTTATTTTATTTGGCAGGAAAGCGTAATTTTTTTAAAAAGTAAAATTGTACCTTCTACTATAAGTTTGCACGTATATATATTTGTTTGCATATCTACAAGAATGTAAACATGTCTGCAAAGAGGTAAACAAATGTATACAAAGTTGTTTACGTGTATATAAAGTAGTACACATCCCGGTCTAATACAATGTATACAGCATTGTATTATTTGTAAACAAGATTACTTAAATTGCAAACATGTCTACAAAAAGTATACCATTTTACAATTTTGTTGACTTTATATTTAAAATATTGAAAAAAATAGAAAAATTCTGTAATCTATTAAGTACATAAGCATCCTAAGATAAAGCCGAATATACTCAGTGTGAGTTTTTTTGATGGGCAGCGTCTGTAGGGCAGGCATTGCGGCAGATATATATCCCCTGCCTCATCAAACGTCCCCTGATTGTTCGCCACAAGGGATACTTCGCTAATAAAGAAAAGGAAAGGGTGTGCTTAGTTTGAGTAATGCACGCATGGCAGCAGTTGATGTTGGAAATGATTCGATTAAGGCTATTTTTGGTGAGATGGAGTATGACTTAAATATCCCCAATATTATGGCCAGGGATACAGAAGACCGTCCTGTTATTGGAATAGAAGAACTTGATAGTAAAAATCCGCTTGATGGAATCCATGTGCGGATACACTCCCCTTCCCTCTTAGAAAACAATGCGGTTTACCGTGTCGGCCATTTGGCGACGAAAAATACAAATGCAACAGAGCTTGATCCCGGAAGCAGTAAATCGGAAGAAGATCAGACATTGGTGATGCTCTTTACGACCCTTGCATTAGATGCAGTACGTGAAGAGAATAAACGTTACTTTAAAAGAGCAGGAAACATAGTTGATGCCAGCTACACGCTTGGGACAGGCCTTCCCCTGCGCGAGGTGAAGGAAGGCAAGGATGTAGACTATCGTTCAAGATTACTTGGCGGCGTTCACCAGGTTGAGTTTTTAATTACACCACAGTATCAAGGGTTAAAGGTAAACTTGAAATTTGATGAGGTTAAGGTTTATCCTGAGGGCTTTGCGGCTTATATTAATTTAGTGATGGATAATAATTTGAACATTATTAATAAGGACTTAATTGATAAGCGGATTATTATTCAAGATATTGGCGGTCTTAGTACAGATATTGCCGTTATTAAAAACCGCAACGTTGATGATGATAAGGCACAGGGCTTTAATCTGGGCGTTTCGGAATCGTTGGAAATGATCCGTGAGGAAGTTAGGAAAAAGCATGGCGTTGAACTTGACAGCCGCAGGGATGTGGTTGAAATTTTAACGAAAAAGCATGACCGTAACCATATTATGGTTAAGGGGAGCCGCACGAGTGTTCATGACATCACAGACAGGATTTTGCTTGAACTGGCAAAGAAGCAGTACCGTTTGCTACGCAATACATGGCAGAAAAACTCGCAAACTGAAATTTGCTATTTTGTCGGGGGTGGTGCCAATGTACTGAAGGATTATTTGAAAGCGATAAATAATAATCTGGACGGCTACAATATTGACTTTTTTGAAGATGAAAAGGAAAGCATTTGGATGATGGCCAATGCCTACTATAAATTAATCAAGGATTTTGTCCGGAAACAGGAAAAACAGCGGAAAGCGGAAGAAGTTAAAAAGCCAGCAAATGTGGCAAAATAATAAGGTGATAGCATGAAAAGGGCGCAAGTGACGAGAGGCCAGACGATTTCCTTCCGCATCCCTTCCGATGCACCGGACCATTTAGTTAAGGGACTGCAGCGTCTGAAGGAAACGGAACGGAGAAACTTTTCAAGTAAAATAGCAGAATTCGTGCTAGAGGGTGTCAGCCAATCCAATACATTGGAGCGGGAGATGATTACGATTCCCTTGCCGCAAAAATTAACACAGGTACAAAAGGATTGGTTGAAGCATGAGCATTCGGAGGCTTTAATTGGCAGTATTCTGTATCAATTAATTTCCGACCCTATCCGAGCTTCTGCCTTACTGGCCTCTCTTAACAGTCCCTCAATCAGCACGAGCGCAGCACGGCATTTAGCGGCAGCAGCACCCTTTGCTGGCAGCGGAGCGGAAGAAGCGGCTGTTCACCGTGAAGAGCCAAATCCAGAGCATGAGGAGGATGTTCAGCCGCCGCTTGTCTATGATCTGAGTGATATGGAAGGTCTGGATGATTTAGATGATTTAAATGGATTGAGTTTGGAAAATACGAAAATAGAGGTGTCCAGTAAAGAAGAGGATGATATTTCCGGGGAAATAGACCCAGATGACATCATCGGCGACTTTCTGGCAGCGATGAATAAATAAGAAAAGGTACGGGAGATTGCCCCCGTACCTTTTCTTATTATTAATTAGATTAGCCCTTGAGCTACCATTGCATCTGCTACTTTTAAGAAGCCGGCAATGTTGGAACCTACAACAAGGTTTCCGGGGCAGCCGAATTCTTCAGACGCATTTTTGCTGTTTTTATAGATATTCACCATAATTTCTTGTAACTTCGCGTCAACTTCTTCAAATGTCCAAGAAACTCTTGCGCTGTTTTGTGCCATTTCCAATGCGGAAACTGCAACACCGCCGGCATTGGCTGCTTTTGCCGGTCCGAAAAGAACATCGTTTTCAAGGAATACATTGATGGCCTCTAATGTTGAAGGCATGTTAGCCCCTTCACCAATCGCTTTTACCCCATTGGTTACTAAGATTTTAGCCGATGCTTCGTTGATTTCGTTTTGTGTCGCACATGGCAAGGCGATGTCACAAGGAATCAACCAAATATTTTCACAGCCTTCAAAGAAATCAGCTTCCGGATGTTCATTTACATATTCACAGATACGCTTTCTTTCTACTTCTTTCAAGCGTTTAATGGTTTCAAGGTTAATCCCATTTTTATCATAAATATAACCATCAGAATCAGAACATGCTACTACTTTTGCTCCAAGCTCAGTTGCTTTTTGAATAGCATAAGTAGCTACATTACCGGATCCTGAAACGACGACTGTTTTGTCTTTAAAGGAATCACCAGTATCCTTTAGCATTTCCTCTACGAAGTAAACTGTGCCGTAACCCGTTGCTTCGGTACGTCCTAAGCTTCCGCCGAACCCAACTGCTTTCCCTGTTAAGACACCGGCATGGTAAGCATTCTTTAATCTTTTGTATTGACCAAACATATAACCAACTTCTCTTGCACCTACACCGATATCTCCGGCAGGAACGTCTGTATCCGGTCCGATATGTCTTGAAAGTTCAGTCATGAAGCTTTGACAGAAACGCATGATTTCTCGATCTGATTTTCCTTTTGGATCGAAATCAGATCCGCCTTTCCCGCCGCCAATAGGCTGTCCAGTTAAGGAATTTTTGAAGATTTGTTCAAAGCCAAGGAATTTAATGATACTAGCATTAACAGATGGATGGAAGCGGATGCCGCCTTTATAAGGTCCAATCGCGCTGTTAAACTCAACCCGGAAACCGCGGTTTACATGTACCTTTCCGTTATCATCTTCCCATGGAACACGGAACATGACTTGTCTTTCAGGCTCCACGATTCGTTCTAAAATTCCCTCTTCCATATAATGAGGGTGTTTATCGAATACTGCAGTGAGTGAATCAAGGATTTCCTTCACTGCTTGATGAAATTCCGGTTCATTTGGATTACGTTTTTTAACTGTTTCATATACCTTTTTAACGTATTTTGCGCCTGTAGTTGTAGTTTCCAATGTAGCCACTAAAAATCAATCCTTTCGTTATAAGATGAACTTTATTAGTTTTTATAAATATCAATTAGATTATTTTAAAAAAGTAATGGTACTTCTCAGCTGCTTCCTTTATTACTGGATTTATTTTATTATTTATTACTATTCGAAACAATATATAATATAGATGATAATAATCTCAAAATGAGATTAATTTGGAGGTGCAGCAAATTGGAACTAAGACAAATTCAATATTTTATTGAAGTAGCCAAACGGGAACATATGACAGAGGCAGCCCATCACCTGCATGTTGCCCAATCTGCAGTAAGCCGGCAAATATTCAACTTAGAGCAGGAACTAGGAGTTAACTTGTTTATCCGCGAAGGGAGAAATGTAAAACTAACCCCAATCGGGAGAATGTTCCTTTCCCATATGGAGCAAGCGATGTCGATATTTGATAATGCGCAACGGGAAATTGAGGAACATTTGGATCCGGAAAAAGGAACGATTCGCATTGGATTTCCGAGCAGTTTGGCAAGACTGACGATGCCGGCTGCAATATCAGCCTTTCGTGAGCGATATCCGAATGTAAAATTCCATTTAAAGCAGGGTGCGTATTACTACTTAATTGAAGCGGTAGCCAAAGGGGAAATTGATATGGCTCTCTTAGGTCCCGTACCGATGAAGGGTAAAAGGGTTAAGGGAAGTATCTTTTTTACCGAGCACCATGTGGCCCTGCTTCCTGTGACCCACCCGCTTGCCGGTGCAAAGGAGATATCTCTAAATCAATTAAGAGAGGATTCATTTATTCTTTTCCCGGAAGGGTTTATTCTGCGTGAAATTTTGATGAGTGCCTGCAAGCAGCTTGATTTTGAGCCGCATATCGATTTTGAAGGCGAGGATATTGATGCGATCAAAGGACTGGTTTCAGCAGGTCTTGGAGTCACGATCATCCCTAGGGTGACGCTTGGCGATACTCTGCCGCGCGGAACGGCAATCGCTCCTATTATAGAGCCTGAGGTCACTCGTACCGTAGGTGTGATTATTCCACGGGATCGTCAGCTTCTGCCGACGCAAAAACTGTTTTACTTATTCCTGATGGAGCATTTCACGAGAGATGACCGTTTCTCAAAATAAGTAATACCATCATTTTTGACGGCGTTCAACCTATAAGCTCTGTTTTATGCAATGATCAATGCAGATTGAACGCCGTTTAATCGGTATAAGGGTTAAATGCGAATGGTGTTTTATTATATGACTGTATATTACCAGATATGTTACTGTATATTCATGCACAACCTGCCCTCACCAATAACCCCTTGGTGTTTCGTCGGAATATGAGAGGATCAATCATTTCCCCGTTTAACTTCATTCAGCAGAAGTCCTCCACTTCTACAAGTGGGGCAGAATGCAAAGTATTTTTCCGATTCA
>CALGSR010000421.1 GCA_937902115.1 uncultured Bacillus sp.
GGGGAAGTTAAATCACTTAAATCACTTATTTGACTTGAATCAAAAAAAAGATTTACTCTACGTCAATGATATAAGGCATCTCTTAATTCCGAGTAGTTCATTTGGTATCCTGCAGCGGGAATTAATTGAGAATATTGGTTTGGAGAGGATGAAAACCTTTTTCTTTCGCTACGGCTGGAATATTGGTATGGAGGATGCAAAAGAAATAGAGAAGGATTCATCGATTAGCTTGAAGGAAAAAATCCACGTTGCCCCAAGTTTTCATTCCTTAAAAGGGCATGTAAGAGCAAAAATCATTGAGCAGGAACTGGAAACAGACGGTAATCGGATTAAAAAGTTCATTTTAAAAGGATATTGGGAAGAATCTTATGAAGCAGAACAGCATATTAAAAATTTAGGAATCGCAGACCATCCCATTTGCTATACGCTGACAGGCTACGCCAGCGGGAGTATGTCCTATATTTTAGGAGAAAAGGTCTTTTTTAAAGAGCACCAATGTAAAGGTGCCGGAGATTCATTCTGCACTTGGGAAGGCCGCCTGCTCTCGGACTGGGAAGAATCCGCCTATGAAGAGTTTATCAATAATACGGAACTTCCTATACTGAAGGAACTAGAACAAACTTATGAACAGCTTTTGCTTGAAAAAAATAATCTTTCACTCGTTATGAAAATTGAACATGAACTGACAGATGCAGTCGTGAAGGGAAAAAATATCGAGGAGATTTTGTGTATTGTCGAAAAACATATTAAAAAGCCAATCGTTGTTGAAGATGTTTTTCATCAAATCCTTAAATTGAAAGGGGTTACACAAGAAAATTATTATCCCCTGCAATGTGAGTTTAAAGAGCATCTGGAAAAAAGTGCAATTCAGCATATTAAAACAATAAAGCACTCTAATTGCAACAGGCTTATTTCCCCGATTTATCTGCAAGAAAAAATTGTTGGCTATTGTTCTTTTCTCTATGATGAAAAGGACAAGTTTCAAAGAGAAGTAGATTCCATGATTATTCGCAGAGTATCAACCGTCTGTTCCTTTATTATTCTGAATGAAAAAGTGAAATTAGAGTCACTAGAACGGATGAAAGGATACTTCTTTGAGGAAATCATGACTGGTAAATATCAGTCTGAACAGGAAATTTTACAGAAGGCATTCTTTATCGACTTGGATTTTACTGAGGGATACCATGCCATTCATCTTAAGTATAAATGTACATCACAGTCAAACAAGCTGAATCCAAGCTTTCATAATGATATTTTTGAATCCGTTACCAAATACATGTCGGACAACCATATCCGGGTTTTAATTGGAGAAAAGACAGACAGTTTATTGCTGTTGCTGCCACAAAAGCAATTAGGCGAGAATAAAATAGAACAGATGATGGCTCCTTTTCTCTCTTTTCTGCGAAACAGGCTTAAAAATACGGTTTTCTTTGCCGGGATTAGTTTATTACACGAAAGAATTTTAAAAGAAGTAGAAGGTGCCTTAAAGGAGGCAAATACAGCTGTAAAGCTTTCGTCACGTGAAGCTCCGGTCACATTTTTTCAGGATCTTGGCATTCTTGGGGTGCTGATCACGCAGGAAAATAAAGAAGCGATTCGCAATATGGCAGAATTAACCCTTGGTAATCTATACAAAGATCTCGATCAGGGGAAAGTAGAATTGATTGAGACATTGTATATGTTTCTTACAAATGGTGGAAGTTTCGAGCAAACGGCGGATCAAATGGCCATTTCAATCAGCGGTTTGCGCTACCGTCTAACAAAAATCTCTAATCTATTAGGTGGCGATTTTCGTGATGCAGAAAGAAGATTTCAATTGCTGCTATCCTTGAAAGCCTTAATCATTTTAGATGATGAATGGCTTGAATTACTAAATTAGTTCAAATGTACAGACACTTGTTATCTTTATAGACTGTCTTTTTAGAAGAAAGGACAGTCTCTAAAGATAGAAAACAAGCTGGACATGATAAAACTTCTTGTGACCATCTATCCTTGTTTCATATGCTGCACGAAATTAGAACAGCGATGAAAAAACAAAATTATTTGATTGAGTTAAAGCGTTTCCATGGTATTTGCTATGACAGCATTTATCCGGTATTAAATCCTTGTAAACAAACAGGAATACACGAGATTATGTTTTGTCAGCTCTATATAAAGAATTTTTTGAATGGGCAAGGGAGGAAAAAAGATGACAAAAGAAACTGTATTTAAGAAAACAATTAGGGAACAGCCTTGGGACTTTAAAACGAAAAATGAGTATGAAGAAGTTACACTAAGAATGCAGCCGTATGTACACACGCATTACCGTCATAACTACGATGGGAAAGATTATGATATCTATGACCCACGTTATACGCGATTAAAATCATCTGACTGGGAAGCTTTTCGGGATCCAAAAAAATATTGGTATACCACTTACGTGAATAACCGTAAAAAGTTGGCTCAGGAAACGGAAAATGCTTTTTCATATGCCAACGAGCTGAAAGTCATTGAAAATCTAAACCCTCTTTGGGTAGATGCACTTAGAGAACTCTATACACCACTGCGTCATCTTGAATATGGCGAGAGCGTGCAAATGCAGTATGTCATTCGCTATTCATTGGGAACTGCTATTGAACAATGTGCAACATACCAAGCTTTTGACAAAATTGGCAGGGCTCAGTGGATCACGCAATGGGCATTCAATATGGAAGAACACCATGGTGATTTTCTGAAAAATGGAAAGGAAATTCTATTAAAAGAATCGGCATTTCAAGCCCTTCGCGGCTATGTAGAGGATGTTCTTGTGACTGATGATTGGGCAGAAGTTCTCGTCGCAACCAATTTAACGCTGGATCTATTATTAGGAAACCTGATGTACCGTGAATTTAATAAAGAAGCAGTGAAACAAGGGGATACCCATTTAGCACTGTTAAACCTCGTGATTGGAAAGCCGTGATTGGGCAGCATCCCTCTTAGGGATGTTAGCAAAAGATCAAGCGGAAAGCCGCTGGGATTATTTAAAAGCGATGGGCTATGAAGATTGGGAAGGCGATTACCGTTGGGGCAGAATCTTGAGTGACCCAAGAGAAACACCGGAAGAAACACAGACAAATCTGGAAATTATCCAGGAATGGGTAGATAAGTGGTATCCAAAAGCATACGAGGCAGTGCTGGCATTAGCTCCGTTATTTGAGAAAAATGGGATTGAAATCGACCTGCAAGCGACATTGAAAAAGATTGAAGAAGAGCATGTCGTTCCTGTGTACAAAAAACACAAATTACCAGTAAAACAATACGAAACAGCTATTAACTAAGAGTAGGAAAGGAAGTAGAAGGATGGCAGTTAAAGTAGCCTATGTCGGAATGGATTTAGATACGAGCGGCGGTTCTATCGTTAGCGCCATGATCGCGGCAATTGAAGAAGATAACGAAGGGGTTATCGTTGAAGACTACCATGTGTATAAAAAAGTAAAATCACCCGGGAAAATGATTTTAAAACGGGAAACCGTCGAAGAACAGCTCGGGGCTGATTTTGACATGGATCAATTACACATTTATATGTCATCCTGTTTTGGATTTATCACCGATTGGGATGAGGAGCAGATCACGATTGAATGGACGGAAGCAGAATAAGGAGGCAAAAAGAGATGGCAAAATTAGGAATTAAAGAAAAATATCATGCAATGACAAGGGATTTAATGTGGGATCCGCAAAATTATGATAAGAAAGTAGTCTATCCTTTGATTGAACAGGAAGGAATTATTTTGAAGGACCCAAGCAGATGGGAAGATCCATTTCGTATGGCCTATAACCAATATGTCAAGATTCAATCGGAAAAAGACGGCATTTATCATTCCGTCCGCAATGCTTTTGAAGCAAACGATGGCCATGCCAAAGTAGTCGATTCCCGCTGGTATGAAGGGGTAAAATTATTTGCTGTTAACGTGCAGCCGGGCGAATATTCTGCTCACCGATTAATGGCTTATATTGGCCGCCATATTCCAATAGAAGCGATTCGTTTTGCTACCTTTAATCAAGCGATTGATGAACTGCGCCATGCGCAAATTGAAATTAAACATTATGCCCATTTGAGTAAGCAAATTGACGGACTTCATAATATTCCGCGTACATCGCAAAACCTATGGGTGAATACGGTTGTCAAATCATTCTTTGATGATGCGATGACTGCAGGGCCGTTTGAAGCATTGATTGCTGTTTCATTCTCATTCGAGTATGTATTTACTAATATTCTGTTTTTACCATTTGCTTCTTCGGCAGGACCAGTAGGGGATGAAAACTTTGCTGCGGTTGGAAAAACAGTACAATCCGATGAATCTAGACACATGGCACTGGGAATGGCTGCGCTGAAAATGCTTCTTGAAGAAGATGAGCGCAATGTTCCAATTATCCAAGGCTGGCTTGATAAGTGGTATTGGAGAGCATATCGGATGTTCTGTGTCTTAGCTGCCCTTGTCGATTATTACCCGCGGATTCGCCCAATCTCATGGAAGCAAGCGTTTGAAACCTATATCGAGGAACAGGTATTTAATGGCTTATTTAAAGATTTTAAAAAATATGGTATCCGTCTGCCAAAATTTGCCGAGGACAGCATTAAAGAAAAAGAAACATATTCTCATTCCGTGATGCGTCTGCTCGATCAATACAAAGCGGCAAATCCTTACCGCGTATTTACGCTTCAGCCGGATGATTATGAATGGCTGTCGAAAGAATATCCGAAGTTTGAAGAGCATTATGCATCATTTTTCCAGAATAACGATGATGGCGACATTTATGCGAATAGTCATCCTGGTCTTCCGGCTGTTTGTTCCGTCTGTCAGGTTCCGGCAGAATTTCCGAATCCGGATAATATGCTTGAGCTCTGGACACAGTACAGCGAATATAACGGAAAGACCTACATGACTTGTTCACCGGGATGTAAACATATTTTTGATAACGAACCGGAAAAATACAGCCAAATTTGGTGGCCGGCAGAAGCGTATTTAAGTGGAGAATTTGGCGAGGATCCAATTGCCGGAATGTTTAAATATACCGGGTTAGATCCAGAAGAAGTTGGTGAGCACTATACATCAAGGGATCATGCCCGTTGGTTAGAGCACCGCAGACAATTAGGGCTGGACAAGAAATACTTCTAAAAAGCGTGAATGGAGCAGGAGGGAATTTGAATGGCAAACTATTTAAAACATGAAAATCAACTGATTGTCTGGCATGTAATGAGACGGGAAACGGAACAGAATCGGAGTAATATCGGATTGCCAACTCGTTATGATATGACAACAAATGAACTATTGGAGGCTTGTCTGGACACCTATCAAGCTGATAAAGAAAAAAACTACCGTTTCGTATTTAAACGAGGAAACGGTGATGTTGAAATCCCGTTAGATAAAACGTTAAAAGAAGCCGGGTTTCGCAATGGAGATTATTTGGAAATCATCTTGGATTAATTAGTCGGAATTTTTAAAAAGGGATAGCCTTGAGGCGGCTTCGTGAATAATGGGAGCCGCCTTTTATTGAACATAGGAGGAAATAAGATGGCAAGAATTATGCGCATGGGACGGATTGAATTAAAAGTTTTAGATTTAGAGAGATCTGTAGATTACTATACAAATGTGATCGGGCTTGAAGAAACTGGTCGTGTCGGCAATAGCGTCTATTTTAAGGCCTGGGATGAATACGATCACCACTCTTTAATTATAACAAAAGCAAAAAGTGCCGGTGTGGCTCACATAGCCTTTAAAGTAGAGACGCTCGATGACTTAGCTTACTATGAAAAGCAGGTGGAACGATTCGGCTGTACGACGACACGTATCTCAAACAATAAGAGATTGGGAGAAGGGGAAGCGGTCCATTTTATTTTGCCGACTGGCCAGCATTGCGAACTTTATCACGAAATCGAGGTATTAGGCACAGCAGTAGGAAATATGAACCCGCATCCATGGCCATTGGACAAAAAGGGAATCGCCCCGCATCGTCTTGACCATTGTTTATTAACGGGCGAGGATTTAAAAACAGCGACAAGATTTTTTGTTGAGGCGCTTGACTTCAAACAAAGTGAAAGAATCACCACAGTAGATCAAGAAGAACTGATCGCTACTTTTTTGTTTACTACCAACAAAGCCCATGATATCGCCTTTGTGAAAGGGCCTGATACAAAGTTCCATCATGTCGGCTTCCATGTGGATGATGTAAATGATGTATTCCGTGCAGCGGATATTTTATCAATGCATGAAGTGCCGTTTGATGTAACACCTACAAGACATGGGGTGACAAGAGGTCAAACGATTTATTTTTATGATCCTTCTGGTAATCGGAACGAAGCCTTTGCCGGCGGAAGCATGGCTTTCCCTGACATGCCATTAATTACATGGACAGAGGATAGAATCGGACAAGGTGTATTCTATCACCGGAGAGAGCTGTCTGAATCATTCTTAAAAGCATTAACTTGAGCGGGAACCGCTTAAGAAAACGATAGAATACAAGGGGGAAATGCTATGTTTAAAGTAACACTGAAAGCTAGAGGGCAGCAATTTGACTACTCCTGTGCGCCTAATGTAACACCGCTAACTGCAGCGCGTAACCAATTCATCCCGATCCCGACCGGATGTCAGCAAGGTGGCTGCGGAATGTGCAAGGTGAAAGTGCTTGACGGGGAGTATGAGCAGGAAATCATCCGCTCACATGAGGCTTTATCTGATGAAGAATTAGAAAATGGCTATGCTCTCGCCTGCTGTATGAAGGCTACAAGTGATTTGGAAATGATTACTGTGGAAGATTATGAGAAGGAGCAGAGCAGTTTGGGGCAAACAGCACAAACAAAATAATGTTGAGTTCGCAGCAGAGGATTGAAGCCGATCCTCTGCTTTATTATTAAATATTCTGTTTTATTGGAATTATTAGACAAGTAAACAACTTTAATATATAATAAATATAAGTTAACAGCATGAAGTACATAATTGAAAGCGTTTTCTATAAAAAGAATACTGTGCCAGCGAATTTTCCAAAGAGAATGTCCATCGCGTAATTATCATGACTTTTCCAAGTCTAATCAGTTCTTGAATCAATTTTCGAGACTGAGTTATTTCCATGAGCATCTTTGTGCAAAACATCCACAGTCATTGCCATTCTCTTATTTTAGAAGCGCTGTCTATCCTTGGTCCGTTTGAATGAAAGACAAAGTTTAGACCACTTGCTTATTTTTGAAAATGAATGTAAAAGGGGGAAATATTGATGTATTACGTGATGTTTGGACAAGAGGAAGATGTAATCGTCGAAGATTTCGATCTGGTCATGGACAAAATAGTTGAGGGTTGGAAATTATATGGATATACAGACAGTAAACAGCTGGCTGAATCCTTATTACACGAATGCCAGCATTATTAATAGATAACGCCATGGACAGTAAAAATAATCCATGATGCGAAATACGTAAATATAAGGAGATTGAGTAAATGAATTTATTATTGATGGGATTGCCTGGGGCTGGAAAAGGGACACAGGCAGAGCGAATAAGTACAAAATATGATATTCCACATATCTCAACAGGGGATATGTTCCGTGCGGCAATAACAGAGGGGACACCGCTTGGCAGGAAGGCAAAAGAGTATATGGATGCAGGGGATTTAGTTCCGGATGAAGTGACCATCGGGATTGTCCGCGAGCGGTTAGGAGAGGCTGATTGTGGCGAAGGTTTTTTACTTGATGGTTTTCCGCGCACTACAGCACAAGCGGAAGCACTTGAACAGATTTTATCTGATTTAGGGCGGAATATTCATTTTGTGCTCAATATTCATGTCACACCGGAGGAACTTATGGCTAGATTAACGGGGAGACGTGTCTGCCGAGGCTGTGGAGCCGCCTACCATGTCCAATTTAACCCGGCTGATGAGGACGGGATTTGTGATAAATGCGGGGGCGAGCTTTACCAGCGCGATGATGATAATGAAAAAACAGTCCATAATCGACTTCAAGTAAACATCAATCAGCAGCAGCCCCTGCTTGATTTTTACCAAGAAAAAGGCTATGTCCGTCAAATTGACGGTTCGCTCCATATTGATCATGTCTTTAAGGATATTGATGCTATTCTCAGTCAAGCGGCTGTTAAGGCAAGTGAATAAAAGGAAGAAAAGCATGAACGCGCAGCTTTACTAAAGCTGCGCGTTCATGCTTTATTGATTACCGGTCCGGGTCCTGCGGGTGGAGGACACGTGGTCGGCGGTTTTTTAATGGAATTGGCGCCCGGATGAGAACATCGCGGAATGCCTTGATATTGAATGGAATAAAGGGCCATAAGTACGGAACTCCGAAGGATTGCATCCGTGCAAGGAAGAAAACAAATGCAATGGTACCGATGATATAACCCGGGGCACCGAACAAGGCCGTGGTCAGTAATAAGCCAATCCGAATCAGGCGGTTTGCTAAGCTTAATTCATAGCTTGGAGTGGCAAATGTTCCAATAGCGGCCAGTGAAAAGTAGAGAATGACTTCATTTGTGAATAATCCCACCTCAACAGCAACTTGCCCAATCATTAAGGCTGCCACTAAACCAAGGGCGGTTGCCAGCGAAGTGGGGGTATGAATCGCAGCCATCCGCAGCATATCAAGCCCGACTTCTACTAGTAAGAATTGAATCAGCAATGGGACCTGTCCTTTGTCGTTTGGTCCGATAAAGTCGAGGCCATCCGGCAGCAGCCCGGGATCCATATTGAATAAATACCAAAGCGGCAGGATGAAGATAGAAGCAATGACGGCTAAATAACGGACAAATCTTAAATAGGCGCCGCTTAATGGTTTATTCCGGTATTCTTCGGCATGCGACAAATGATGCCAGTAGGTGACAGGGGTAATCATGGCCGATGGCGAGCCGTCAACAAAGATGATCACATGGCCTTCAAACAGGTGTGACGCTGCAGTATCGGGCCGTTCCGTATAGCGGATCACCGGGAAGGGATTCCAAAAGCTGCCAGAAATGTATTCATCAATCGTTTTTTCGGCCATTGGCAGTCCGTCTGTATCGATTTTTGATAGCTTCTCTTTTATTTTTTTGACCATTTTCATATCAACAATATCTTCTATATAACAAATCACAAGATCAGTTTTGGAACGGCGCCCAAGTTGCATGAACTCCATTCTTAAAGAACGATCCCGGATTCTTCTTCTTGTTAAAGCTGTATTAAAGACAATCGTTTCGACAAAGCCGTCGCGGGCACCGCGCACGACTCTTTCTGTATCCGGTTCTTCCGGCCCGCGGACAGGGTAGGTGCGGGCGTCAATCATAATCACTTGATCGATTCCGTCAACGACAAGGGCGGTCGGACCGGACAGCACTCCATCCACCACTTTGTTTAAATCATCCTGTGTATCAATTTCAACATAGGGGATGTACGTTCTAAGCAGTTTTTGCAGGGTATCTTTGTTAAGTTCTTCTTTTTTAATTTTGGCAAAGAACTTCATTAATAAATGCAGCAAATCATCTTTAATGAGACCGTCGACAAGAAAAAGCGCCATTTTAATCTCTGCATATTCGAGATCCAATTGAATAATATCAAAGCTTTTTCCGACCCCTAATTCCTTGCGTAAGTACTCAACATTCTCTGGTAAACTTGATTTCACTGCTTCCTTTACCATTAATTGTTCCATATTTCACCTCCAAAAATCATTCCTCTTCCTCATCATTCAATTTGATTTTTTCACAGCCGACATATTGGCAGGAATAAATGTCGATCCCACCTTTTGCTTTCGCAAGTCCTTTTAAATAAGGCGTCAATAAATCTTTAAAATCCTCTCTTACCCCTTTTTTCTCCAAAATTCCATAAACATAGATTTTCTTTTCATCAAAAAGTACAGCAACCGTTCCAACGGCTTTTTGCGCTGAATCGACTACATTTAATACTTCAAAATGAGGGGTGATGGCCTCAGGTGAAAAGTATATTTGCAAGTTCACTGGCTCCTTTATGTAAATTGTAATTTTTCAAATAAAGTATCATTGTTTGGAGATGGTTTTTTCTTTTTCACATGGATAAAGATCAGGCAAAGAAATGCGACTAAAAGCGTTAAGCCTCCCGTCACTAAAAACATCCCGGTGCGGGACCAAGCCATTAAAGAACCGTAAATCGGCGGCCCGATGGCGACTCCTAAAAACCTTACAGAACCGTATAAGGATGTGACAAAACCGCGTTTATCTTTGGAAACTGAACCGGTAATAAAGCTGTTGATACAAGGAAGGGCGAGGCCCGTTCCGATACTGCTGAGCACAAGAACAGCAAAAAAAGGAATTAAGCTTTTGACGAAAATTAAACAGGAAAAAGATGTCGTCATTAAAAGTAAACCAAGAATAATCAATGATTTCATGCGCTGCATATTTTTGCCGATCTTACTTCCGGTAACATAGGAGGCAATCGTCATAATCAACAGGGGGATGGCTAAAATCCCTCCTTTTATCACGCCGTTTTTATCGTAAGTGGTTTCGAGAATATCTGAAATGTAAAACAGAATACCAAAAAGGGTAAACAGGCAGGTAGCACCGGTTAAATAAGTAACAAATAGCCAGCGCCCATTACTTTTAAAAACAGACAGTAACCCTTTTACGTACTTTCCGACCGGCGGCGGTTCTTCAGCTTTCTTTTTTTCCTTGATAAAAAAGATCGTTAATAAAACAGATAGAAGACAAAAAATAGGAAAGGCCCAAAAAGCGGCGTACCAGAAAAGAAGCGCCAATAACGAGCCAATAATTGGACTGATGACTTTTCCCATTCCATTGGAGGCTTCAAGGATTCCTAATACCTTGCTTTGTTCTCCTCCTTTAAATAAATCACCGGTTAGCGCCATCGCAATCGGGGCCGTACCCGCTGCACCGATTCCCTGCATCACCCTTCCTGCTAGTATCCAAGTATAGGCGCTGTTAAACCAAGCAGCTGCGGCACCGGCTAATAACCCACCGCCGCCGTAAAGTATGAGTGCAGGGATGATAACAGCCTTTCTGGAAAAACGGTCAGATAGATAACCTAATACAGGAATTGATACCGCTGCAGCGATAGAGAATACAGAAATAATTAAGCTGACTTGAAATTGCGAAATATTCAATTCTGCTTTCATTTGCGGCAAGATGGGAATCAGCATTGAATTTCCTAACACAAGAATGAGCGGGATTGAACCGATTGCAAATATGGTTAGGCCTTTATGTTTTTGTTTTGCCACTCGTACACCCCTGACTATCGAAATATCCTTCTTATTGTTTGATAATCGATCATGGTTTATGCAAGCTCATTCCTCCTTTGCAATACACATTCACCCAATTCCTGCATAATCTATCATAGAAAATTTGAGGAGGCGTTTGACTGTGGAATATTTAGACTTACCCGATCGAACGACAGGAAATCGAACGTACGGTCTAACTTCAATTATTGATTTAGGCACCCCCATTGGGGAGTTAACTCATATATTAGAGGATTATCATCCTTTTATAGATATAGCGAAAATCGGCATTGGAAGTGCGTATGTCACTCCTTTTTTACAAAGAAAAATTGATCTTTATAAGCAGTTCAATATTAAGCCTTATTGTGGCGGGACGTTGTTTGAAAAATGCTACGAACAAAATAAACTGCCGCAGTACTTAAAGAGTTTGTATCAATTGGGAATTGAATGGATTGAAGTATCAAACGGAACGATAAATATTCCTTTAGATGAGCGCCTTGTATTGATTTCGCAAATGAAAAAGGAGTTTCATGTAATTGCAGAGGTCGGTTCAAAGGACTCGGATCACAATCTTTCGCTTGCGGAGTGGGTAAATGAAATGCAGGATTTGCTCGCTGCAGGCAGTGAATATGTCATTACAGAAGGAAGAGATTCAGGAACCTCAGGAATCTATGAAAAAGATGGTGAGATTAAATCCGATTTGATTTCCGAGCTTGTAAAAGAAATTGATTATAAGAAAATTATTTTTGAAGCACCGACGACAAAACAACAAATGTATTTTATTAATTTGTTCGGGGCGAATGTCAATCTAGGTAATATCAAATTAAGCGATATATTAACATTAGAGACACAGCGGCGCGGGTTGAGAAGTGAGACATTTTATGTGGAGAATTACGAATGCAAATTACCTTTATAAGGCATTTGCCGACAGAATGGAATAAAAAAGGAATGTTGCAAGGGAGAAGGGATATCGAAATCATGCCGCTTTCAAACGAGCTGGAAAAAGGAATCATCCACAACCAGCAATACTTAAAAAAACTCTTTCCCTTCGACATCGTTCTGTCAAGCGGCTTAAAGCGCACACAGCAGACAGCGGAGGTATACGGATATATGTGTGAAGTAGAAACATTGTTAGACGAGTTAGATTTTGGTTCATTCGAAGGCCGCTCAAAGGAGGAACTGCTCAAAGCTTACGGAACACAGTGGTTGGAAGAGCCAAAAGCAATTGGATTAGGGGAAAATGTTGCACAGTTAGAAGAACGAATTATTTCTTTCATAAAGAAGTATAAACACTTTTCAAATATCTTAGTCTTTGGCCATGGCTCATGGATTCGGGCAATGATCTCCTATTCCTTGTTCAGCCACATTAACCAAATGAACAAAGTGAATGTAGAAAATAATGCGTGTTTTACCTTACTAGTCAATCGAGAATAAGGGAAGGGAAGAAATGGGGGAGTTAAAATGTCTGAAATCCTAACCTACGAAAACTGGAATGAAGAAAGACAGGCTGAACTATTAAGTCAGAATGTTGATTATTTAGCCATTATCAAATGGGCGTACCGCCATTATGGAGAGGATATTGTCTATTCCTGTTCCTTTGGGGCAGAAGGAATTGTGTTAATTGATTTAATTCATAAGGTGGAAAAAGAAGCCAAGGTTATTTTTCTTGATACAGGACTTCACTTTCCAGAGACATATGAGTTAATTGACAAGGTTAGAAAACGCTACCCATCCTTAAACATCTCAATGATTAAACCGCAGATGAATCTCCAGCAGCAGGAAAAATGGTATGGGGACGAATTATGGAAAACCAATCCTAATTTATGCTGCCACTTTAGAAAAGTTGTTCCCTTGAGGGAGGAATTAAGCGGCGTCAAGGCATGGATTTCCGGTTTAAGAAGAGAGCAGTCTGAAACGAGAAGCCAGATTCAATTTATCAATAAAGATGATCATTTTAAAAACATCAAAATCTGCCCTCTAATTCATTGGACATGGGAAGATGTCATGAATTATCTCCATATTAATCAACTGCCCTATAATCCATTGCATGATAAAGGGTATCCAAGTATCGGCTGTGCCACGTGTACCCTGCCAGTTTCAGAACAGGAAAACCCACGCTCTGGCCGCTGGAAAGGAAGCACCAAAACGGAATGCGGGCTGCACGAAACGAAACCAATTACTTGATTGATAACCGGTTAATGAATCAGTTGTTTTTAATAAAGAAGATCCCAGTCGATTGGGATCTTCTTTATTTTTTTCGCCAACTTGCGGATAGAAATGCTAACCTTTTAAATTTACATGTATAGATATAGTCAATGATATTCGTGGAAATGAATTGACAAAGGACGGCAAAGATTACAATTTTATAATTAATCACGAGTGCTGTGAGCATGAAAATCAACAGATTAATCAACATCATCACTTTTCCGGGGCTCCACTTTTTATAAGAAGCGATCATTAAGGCTGGAATCACCATCCCGCCGCTCGAAGCTCCTGAACGGATTAATATTCCGACTCCGATACCAAATAGGAGACTGCCGGCAAGGATATCGATGAGAATATGAACATGCGGCAGTTGGATTTGTGTCGTAACGAATGACACTGTAGTCGCAGTGACGGCTACCGCAAAAATCGTCCTTATCGTCCAGGTGAACCCGAAGTACGGAAGGGCAAATAAAAGGAACACAATATTTGCCAGCCACAAGGAAAAGCCCAAGGATAGATCAAACCAATGATTCATTAAGATCGCTAGTCCGGCGGCACCACCGGAAGGAATCGAGTGGGGAAACAAGAAAATAGACATTGACAATCCTTGTAAAAAAGCACCCGTTAGCAAGCAGGAAAAGGTAATCAATGCCCTCATCTTTCATCGTCAGGAATCTTAATTCGTCTATGGCTTCGTCTCATTTACATTTCCTCCTCAAACTAATTCCTGTCTTGTCCCATTTTATGAAAAGGGGAGGTAAGATATGTCTCTTGTTACGGCGGATGGGCTGAGTCGTAGTCATACAAGGGTGTATAATTCTGGTTAGGTTAGAAAAAACGCATAGGCAACGAAGTGAGTCGATCAATGATTGAGGAATAATGGGAAAATATGATATGTTAGAGAAATCATTCATATCAATATAAGCCGATTAAGGCTAGGAAAATTCGTTTGTAAATGAAGGAGAAACTAGTGTCTACACAAATGTATATCAAGGAGTGGCAGCAGGCACTGACATATGAGATGATTCATTTGAAAAAATACGGCGGAGGAGTCAAATGGATCATAACCAATATTATTTTGATACGGTCTTCCCCCTTAAAATTCCAGTTGGATCGGCAATTAAGCTGGAATGGGGCGGACTAGAAAGTGACGGACGTGTGCTTTCCGCAGAAGGAAAGGGTGTGATGCTTTCACTTGAGCGCTTCTTAGGGGAGTTGATTCCTGAGGCTGACTTAAGACTAGACCCATGGGAATTGCTGCAGCAGCTGAGCGACCGCTTAGATGACATTCGGAAAAGTAAACGGAAGCGTTCAAGGGTGAAAAGGCTGATGGATCCCTTGATGGAAGCGCGGCATCCGGTTGAAAAAATAAAAAGTGGTGTTCATGAACTGATTTTGCGTTCCAAATACAATCCGGTGACCTATGTTTGGGGGCCGCCGGGTACAGGGAAAACTTATACCCTAGCGCGAGTGGCGGCGAATAAGTATTTTCAAGGAAAACGAGTGTTGATTCTGTCACATAGTAATCAGGCTGTCGATGTTCTTATTGGGGAAATAACGGCTTTCGTGAAAAAAATGAAGCGCTTTTCCGAAGGGGATATTCTCCGTTATGGAACAAATATTGGGGAAGCTTTTAACGCTTTTAAGGAAGTCACAACGAATGGTCTGATTGAAATCAGAGACCCGGCGCTCGAGCTGAACAAAAAGACACTCGTCGAGGAAAGACGACTGTTAAAGCAAGACCTTGCTCGTTCTTTTAGTAAAAGAGATTCAGACGATTTGCTAGAGCTTGAAACAAAAATTGCTAGACTGTTGGAAAAAATTCGTCAGCAGGAATTAAAATATTTACAGGAGGCTTTCATTATTGGAACGACCCTGGCAAAAGCTGCCAGTGACAGTGCATTGTATGAAAAAGAATATGATGTCGTCATTCTCGATGAAGCGAGTATGGCCTATGCACCACAGGTTGCTTTTGCAGCAAGTTTAGCAAAAAGAGTTATTGTTTGCGGAGATTTTAAACAATTGCCGCCAATTGCTTCAAGCCGGCAGCCGTTAGCGGTTAAATGGCTGAGGGAAGATATCTTTCATCTGTCCGGTGTCGCTGATTCGCTCACTGGAGGCAGTTTGCACCCGCATCTCTTTTTATTAAAAGAACAGCGGCGGATGCATCCTGAAATATCTGCCTTTACTAATCAATATATTTATCAATCTCTTGTTGGCGATCATAAAAGCGTGGAACGATCGAGAAACGAAATTGCCAAAATGACGCCATTCCCGGGAAGGGCTTCAATCCTTTTGGATATGAGCTGGACAGGCTTTTACGGCATGAGCAGCAGTAGAACGGGTTCCCGCTTTAATTTATGGCAGCTTCTAATTTCTTTTCAATTGCTTCATGAAGCATTTCTTGCCGGAGCCAAATCGATCGGATATGTGACCCCGTACCGAGCTCAGGCTGATTTAATGGAAATGCTGCTTCAGGAACTGTACGAAAAAGAGCGCAGTGAATCGGATATCATTGCTGCGACTGTCCACAAATTCCAGGGGAGTGAACGAGATGTGATGATTTTCGATACAGTGGATAGTGAGAACCTGAATCGGGCCGGGATGTTGTTGACCGGAAAGGACAGTGAAAGGCTGATCAATGTTGCCGTTACAAGGACAAAAGGGAAGTTTCTTCATGTGAGCAATGTGAACTTTTTCCAAAAGCATGTATACAGCAGCAAAACAATCAGACAGCTTATTTCACATCAGATAAAAAGCAGACAGGTTGTAGGAACGAGGGAAATCGGTACTTGGATTAAGCAGCAGCACCCAAAATTACGCTGGATTCATGCGCGGAAATTAGCCCCTGTGTTTAAGGATATCGATACTGCCAATACTTCCATTGAAATATCCCTTCCGAAGGATATGATAGTAACAGAAGAATGGCAGGAAGTATTGAATAATCGCGGAAAAAGAGTGCGGCTTACTGTCTTGTCAGAGAGTGAATGGAGTGGACTTCGGATCAATGAAGAGCTGAAAGTGGATTGTCCTTTTCCGTTTGTGATCGTTGATAGGAATATTCTTTGGCTCGGGCTGCCCCTAGAGGGAATGAGGGGAGTTGAGCCGCCATATGTAGCGGTAAGACTCCAATCAAAACAAATTTGTGACTATCTTTGTGATCAATTTGTGTGAATAATGGAAACTTTAGATGTATACTTGATATTGTTATAAATGGAAATGTAGTTGGACAATAAGGGTGAGGAAAATGAAAAAGGAAAAAGCAAAAGGAACAAGGAAAATAGCCAGGTATTCATTGATCGCGATGGGAGCGGGTTTTCTTGCTACTGCCCCATTTCAAGAAATGACTTGGGTTGAATTATTACATGGAGGCTTTGAGGCCGGACTTGTTGGTGGTTTGGCAGACTGGTTTGCCGTCACAGCGTTATTCCGCCATCCGCTTGGGATCAAGATCCCCCATACCGCCTTGCTTCCAAATAACAGGGATCGAATGACAATGGCGATTGTTAAAGTGATCAAAAATGACTGGCTCTCAAAAGAAAGCATCCAGGAGAAAGTGAAAGCGATTCGTTTCTCTGAAAAGATGATCGCAAGTATTGAAAAAGAAACAGGTTCAGACTATGCAAAAAAGGCCGTTATGAAGCTGATGAAGGACCTAATCCAATATATCGAAGTCGAAAAGATAACCCCCTATGTTAAAAAGCAGCTTCTTGCTACATTATCGAAAATCGAAATGGTCAAACTTCTTGAAATCATAAGCGATACATTGCTAAATGAAGAATTCGATAAAAAAGCTTTGAACCATGTTATTGATAAAGCAGAAGCCTGGCTGAAGCTGGAGCAAACAGCTTTTAAGCTAGGCACTGTTTCGATGAATGTTTTAAATAAAATTGAAGTAGACGGGTTCCTGCAATTTGCCATAAAATCACTGCAAAGTATTTTGAATGAAGAAAAACTCGGAGGAATCATCCAAAACCTGTTGTTAAATGTGCTGCGTGGTCTGAAGCAGGAAGGCGATCCAAACCGAGAAGCCTTGCTTGCTTACCTGCAAAATGAAATTCGCGAGATTGGCAGCAATGAGCGACTGTTACAAACCGTAGAAACATGGAAGGCGACACTGATAGAAAATTGGGAGCCTGACCAATTGATCACGGATAGTTTAAATCAGTTGAAGCAAAGTGCGATTGAGATGGTTGAAGCGGAAGGGTTCTATGAAAAAAATATTATTCCTTTCATTCACCATTTATTGGACATGCTTAAGGAAAAAAAGGATCTAATCGATCAATGGTTCCAAGGGCAAATTGCGAACTTGATTGAAAATAATCATGATCAAATCGGAAAACTTGTACAAGAGAATTTAGACAAGCTGGATAACGACACACTGACAGATATGGTAGAAAATAATATCGGCAAAGACCTGCAATGGATACGGGTAAACGGAGCCGTCTGCGGATTTGCCATCGGAATTGTTCTGACAATTGTCCAAATGGTATCAAGAATGATCTAACAATTGTTAAAAAGAAGGCTCTGTTAAACTTGGTTGTTGATTTCCGTTGCAGGCACTTCGCGCACCTTAGGGCGACCGCCGAGCCTCCTCGACACTTCGTGCCTGCGGGGTCTCGTCTGTCTCGCTGTGACTTTAGCAGGAGTCTACGTGCCTTCCACTCCAATCAACAGGTCCCCCAAAATCAACATTGACCTTTAACACAGCCAAAAAGAAAAAAGTCTAGGATTTAATTCCTAGACTTTTTTTTAGTATTCATAAAACAATATTTGTCTATCTAGAGTCAATGAAAAATTATATAATTCTAAATATTGTAATAACGGGGAAAAATGAGGTATAATGAAATGAACTTTAGGAACGATCGGATGGACTAGTTTTATATAATCACTAGATTACCTAGATTCTGTATGTTTCGTCGAAGTTTACTTCTTATGGGTAGTTAGTTATAATAGTAGTGTCAAATGATAATTAGGAGGTTTCGAAATTGAAAAAAAATTCTTCTGAAGCTATTCCGCTGATTCTTGATTTTTGCCGTTGGTTAGAAGAGCAAAAAAAATCCCCCAGTACTGTTAAGACATACGGGCGTGAAATAGAAAAATATCAAGAGTGGCTTCAAGAGAACGGAACAGGGATCGAACAATTACAAAAGTCGGATATCCAGGCTTATATCTATTATTTAGAAGATCAGCAAAAGAGCATCACGACGATAGATAAGACCATTGGTGTCATTCGAACATTTGCTAAATTCTTAGGAAGGCCTGAGCTTACTTTTGGGCTTGATATTCAACCTGTTGAAAAAAATTATGAAATTGAAACTCTGTCTGCGAAAGAATGCACACAATTATTTAAAAGTGTAAAAGCAGATGGGGACCTTCGCAATATTACGATTGTATACGCGCTGTTGCATACAGGGATTCGAATTTCGGAATTATGCAATCTGAATCGTTCAGATATCGATTTAGAGAAGCATGAATTACAGGTACGCAAAAATGAGGAAATTCGCATCGTTCCATTGTCGGATGAGACGAGGAGATATTTAGAATTGTATTTGGAGTCCCATTCAAATGAAGCCGTTTTTGTATCAAATGTAGGAGATCGTTTGACAGAAAGAGCTGTACAATATATGTTAAAAAAATATAATGTGAATCCGCAAAAATTAAGACACACTTTTTGTCAAAGATTAGTTGATAATCATGTCGATATCGAAACTGTATCACGTTTGGCCGGTCACAGAGACATTAATGTGACGAGAAAATATGTGAGAGCGCAAATGACGAAACAAAAAATAGAAGCTGCGATTAATGATGCTTTTAAAATAACAAAATAGTTTTCCGCTTTTCTAATTGGAAATGATTACTATTGCAAGCGGCGTGGCAAATGCTTATTATAAAGATACAAGCTGCGTTGTCCGTAACGACAATTAAGTTTTAACCTTTAAACTGTAATAGGGAGTTTAACACCGAAACACGAATGACAAACCTCTGACTATAAGTCTGGGAGGGCATGCAAAAGTGTTTCTGAGCAAACACCCACTTTGAGGAGTGGTGGTTTAAAACTTTCTTTCTAAATGTACGGCAAAGGCGGCTGCATAGTAAAAATAGTAAACCAGTTTCCAATCGGGGGCTGGTTTTTTGTGCATAGATAGAAGAAAAACGGTATATTAAAGACAGAAACAATGCATACAAACCAATTTAAGGTTAAAATAGAATTAACATAATATTTCATTAACATCTAGAATGAGAAAGAAGAGAAATAAAAGGTTTTCATAAGGAGGAAAAAATGGGAGAAATTGATTTGCAAATGATTGAATCTTTCACAAAAAAACATAGTGAGATCTGTAAGGAAAACAGTTCATTTGATCCGGAACTCTTTGGGAAATATGGGGTAAAACGTGGATTACGCGATCAAAATGGGAAGGGAGTTCGGGCAGGACTGACCAAAATATCATCGATCCAATCGACAGAGGAGATAGATGGGAAAACTGTTCCATGCGACGGTCGTCTTTATTACCGCGGCTATAAAATTCAGGATTTAGTCAACGGATTTGTCAGTGGTAAACGGTCCGGCTTTGAGGAAATTACTTATTTACTTTTATTTTCAACCCTTCCAAATGAGGAACAGCTTAAGGAGTTCAAAAAAGTATTGGCCGAGTCCAGGGATTTACCGCGATATTTTGTCAGAGATGTAGTCATGAATTCACCAAGTAAAGATATTATGAGCTCGCTTACACAAAGTATTCTAACCTTGGCATCCTATGATGAAAAGGCTGCCGATACTTCGATAGAAAATGTGTTGCGCCAGTCCCTGACGCTTATCAGCGTGTTTCCGATGCTGGCAGTTTATGGTTACCATGCCTATAATCATTATGAGCGTGATGACAGCTTGTATATTCACCGGCCAGACGAAAATCTTTCGACTGCTGAAAATATCCTACGGATGCTGAGACCGGATAAACAATATACAGAGCTTGAGGCGCGAGTACTTGATATTGCTTTAGTCTTACATATGGAGCATGGCGGCGGGAATAATTCTTCATTTACGACAAGAGTTGTTACCTCTGCAGGCTCTGATACGTATTCCGTTATCGGGGCGGCTTTATCTTCTTTAAAGGGACCGAAGCATGGCGGAGCAAATATTAAAGTCATAGAAATGATTCAAGATATCAAGTCCCATGTAGCTGATACAAAGGATGAAGCAGCGGTTTATCATTATTTAGAAAAGATTCTCAATAAAGAGGCTTTTGACAATAAAGGACTCATTTATGGTATGGGGCATGCCGTTTATTCTACGTCCGATCCGCGGGAAAGAATTTTCAAAGGATTCGTTGAAAGTTTAGCTTCTGAAAAAGGCAGAAATGATGATTTTGCGTTATATGAATTAATTGAAAAATTAGCCCCTGAAGTGATTGGAAAGAAAAGAAAAATATATAAAGGTGTCAGTCCGAATGTTGACTTTTTCAGCGGTTTTGTATACAGCATGCTTGGAATTCCGGCTGAACTATATACCCCGATATTTGCGATTGCTAGAATTGTCGGCTGGAGCGCACACCGCCTGGAGGAACTGATAACAGGGGATAAGATTATTAGACCGGCCTATATGGCGATTATGGATGAAGAAAAGCCGTATCTTGGGATGAATGAACGATAATTTTTTAAAAAGCAATAGTTAACAATTATAGTGCAAAGTAAGGTTTTCCTGGACCTCCGCTAATGAATGAGCGGAGGTCCATTTTAATTTACTTCTGATAAACCTCTAAAATGTGCTGTGTGAACAGCAAGCAATTCAACCAAAAGGAACAAAACATTTATCAAAATTTCATTCATTTGAAAACTCCTAATTGTAATAATAGATGTGTTTTATCACATATCCGACATAATTAAGAGAATCAGTAATTCTCTTAATTCCGACAAGATACGACCTGCCATTCCTTATACAACAAGGTTTTTAACCCCTTAAAAAGATAATTAGAAATTTTTCACAACCTCATAAAAATCCCATAAATTCCGCATTTTGGTATCACTAGTTTTAAGTAAACTTAAAATGAATTCATCAATCATTAAATGGGGGATAAAACTTGAAAAAGAAAAGGGCAAAATCAATCATTACAGCAGGCTTTCTTTTTGTGTTAGCTATTGTTTTTGCATTAGGCGCAGGAATGTATAAAAATACGGTTTCCGCAGAGAGGGTACAGTTTGCAGCGAAGATTCCTGATAAGAATAATGCTCCGATTATGCTCGATTTAGCTGCTCAAGGGCTGCCGAAAAGTCTCATTCAGCCAGGGATGGTGCAAATCTCTAATGGGCACGGACCGACAGGCATTCTGAACAACAGCAAAGTTGACTTGGATGTTCAAATGGTCTTAGTGGGTTTTCCGGGGGATGTGAAGCTTGAATTATCGGAAGTAGAGTATGACGAAAAAACATTTAAGCTAAAAGATAAACTTAAACCCGGTGAGAGCTTTAAAATGGAGCTGCTTGCTGAGATTCCAAAAGAATACAGAGAACAGCTGATAGCATTTTCCGGTGAAATTCAATTTATGGATCCAAAGGATGGAATGCTGTTAAGCAGTGTGCCGGTGCATGTGGTGAACTCAGAATACGGGGATCCATTTAAAGCTCTTAATGTTCAGAAGAGTTCCGGGAACGGCAATCATGGGGGACATCACTGATGAAAAAAATTATTTAAAAAGAAAAAACTAAGCAAAGTACAAAAGAATTCGCGGAACTTTTTTCTTCGCCGGGGTAGCTGGTATTTATTCGGTATGCTTTTATTTTATGCTTCATTTGCAGTATTTAACTGGGGCTTAAATTGGATGCTGGGAAACGGAACAGAAGGAAAAATTCATGATACATGTTTAAGAATGCCGATCACGGATCTATTAAGCGGGAAAGGAATTGACTTATTTACCACAAGAGGAATCAGTTTGCTGCTGTTATTAGTAACCGCTTTCATAATTGGCCCGTTTTTTTGCGGACGATTATGTGCAGCAGGTGCCGTTATGGAATATTTAGGCAAGCTATGGCCGGACAAATGGAAAATCGATTGGACGAAATTTGCCAATCCGGTGCCAATCCATTATGGATTTCTCGCCGGATTTATCATTGCCCCTGTATTAACGGGTTCGCTTGGCTGTTCTTATTGCAGTTACAGTTTTTTTGAACGAATGCTGACTGGCGGTTTTTGGGGCGAAGTTGGTGTATTAAGCTCAACAGCCATTTTAACCGCTTTCTTTTGGATCTTCCTGTTTGGAGTTTTTGCCAAAGGCGGACGTGGTTACTGTAATTATATGTGCCCGGTGGGAGCCTTCCAGAGCTTGATTCATCGTTTCGGTGCCATGTTTGGTTTCACTTATAAAATCAAATACAACAGTGAAAAATGTACGAAGTGTCAATCCTGTGTCAAAGCATGTCCGATGGGAGCGCTTCGCAAAGAGGATGACAAAATTAAATACAGTATTCATCATTGTCTAACCTGCCGCCAATGTACAGCAGCGTGCCCGACAAAGGCCATCACTTATGGTAGTGGTGAGCGGGGCTGGGACGATAGCATAGTGCCCCAGGTTCCGGTCACTCATAATCCTTCAGAAAAAGGAGTGTAAGCTGATGAAAGAGACCATTTCTAAGACAAAGAAAAAAATCGCTGCTATTACGACTGGAATGGGTGCCGCCGGGTTAACTGTCGGCACATCCTTGACTGGAACGGCAAGTGCCGCATGTACAGGAGCTTGTGGATCCTGCGGTCTCGGCTGCGGTTCTATTGCAGCAGTTGCAGCTGCCGGATTTGTTGTTATGGCCGGAAGAAAGTGCCTCAAGAAGAAAAAGAACTGAATAGCTGAAGTTCAATTAGATGCGGATGTCCGATATGAGAGGGCTGACTTCTGAAATTATACAGCAGGGGGCCTCTTTAATGGCCATCCATTTTGATTTTCCTAGTCATTCCCCTATCCCCATCCAAGAAACACGTTCCTTCCATACAACCCGTGATATACTATTAATTGGTAAGAAGATGTCCCCAAGGGGAGTGGAGGTGTGTCGTGTGAAAATTTTTTGGCTTCGTTTTAGTATCTTTTGTAGTTTATGGATCGGTTTAATCAGTATGGAAAGCAGTAATCTTTCATTGGGTATTATTGTATTTGCCATGGCGCTCGCCGTTTATTTTTTATTATCTTTACAAAAAACACCACTACTTTTATATTTATTACTATCTATTATAAACTTAGTAAATGGGCTGTTTTTCACGAAGAGTGTATTCTTCTCACTCCTAATCCTGCTTTATTTAATGATGGATTCCGCTTATTTGCTGAAGGAAAAATGGTTTAAAGTGTATATCTGCATTCATTTATTTTTCATTTTTTTATTGTTATGGAAAGAGCCGGTTCAATGGCTGCCATGGGGGATCATCAGTATGATTGTTTTCTTCTTGGTACTGAAAATCAATGCCATGGCGAATGAACGGTTTGAGCAAAAAGAACTCTATACTGAATTATTAGGGGAGTATCGTAAATTAAAAAGGTTGAATCTGGAAAGCGAGCGGGATGTGCGGATTCAGGAGAGAACGATGATTGCCCGGGATATCCATGATTCTGTCGGTCACCGTTTAACGGCCTTGTTGATGAAACTGGAAATGCTGAGTATCGAGCGGAATAGCTCTGATTATGATGATTTGAAAGAAATGGCAAAAGAAAGTCTTGAGGAAATAAGAAGATCGGTAAAAACACTTCAGTCCGAAGAAAACGAAGGAATTGCCACCGTTGTCCAATTAATTCGCAAACTGGAGGCAGAAAGTCATCTAACCGTCCAGTTTACGATGAAACAAGGAATTCTCTCTGCACCTTTAAATAATGAGAAAAGTGTTGTCCTATATCGTGTGATACAGGAAGGACTGACGAATGCGATGCGACATGCCGGGTCAAGGGAAGTCCGGGTCACTTTAGGGAAATCGGCGATAGGTGATATTCAGTTTAAGATTACCAATCGTGTATTTAAGCCAAAGCCTTTTACTTTCGGCTTCGGCTTGAACAATATGAAAGCTCGAGTGGAAGAAATCGAAGGTACATTGGAAGTGCTGCAAACAGAGGAGCAATTTATCTTAATCGGGACCATTCCGACGAGGGGGGGAGAATATGTGGAAAGTGCTGCTGGTGGAGGACCAATCCATTGTTAGACAAGGGCTTAAAATGATTCTAGAACAGGATCCGAATATTACAGTTACCCATGAAGCAGAAAACGGCAAACAGGCCATTGAAATCATGGAGAAGCATCTCATTGATTTTATTATGATGGATGTGCGGATGCCGGTCATGAACGGAATCGAGGCCAGCCGCATCATAAAAGAACGCTGGCCGGATACAAAGATCCTTATTTTAACGACCTTTAATGATGATGAATATGCGATGCAAGCGTTAAAGGACGGTGCCAACGGTTTTCTGCTTAAAACATCTGAACCGGCGAAGCTGATTGAAGCTGTGTACAGCTGCATGAAAGGAGGATTGACATTGCATGATGAGGCAGCAGCT